>NZ_JBRRES010000041.1:0-31059 GCF_056760395.1 Stenotrophomonas sp. STEN009
TGGGTGCGGGGGTGGGGGGGGCCGCGGGGGGGGGGCTGGGGCGTGTTTTCTGTTGCGCCGCCGGCGCGGGGGCTTGGGGTTGGGGTTGGGGGCGCGGGGGGGGGGCCCCCCACCCCGGGGGGCGCAACGGCGACCCCAACAGCGTCTGGGCCGACTGACCGCCCCGCCGGGCCATGCCGGCGGAGCGCGGCGCCTTCAATCGCCCACGCGGGCCTTGTGCCAGGGCGCCAGCATCGCGTTGAGCAGGCTGGCCTGTTCATCGTCGCCGGTCAGCTCCCACATGAAGACACCGGCCAGCCCCTGTTCGCGGGCGAACTGCGCCCGCAGGCCGATCGAACGCGGGTCTTCATAGCTGATGAAGACGTTCTCCCGCGGGTTGTACAACCACGGGCTCTGCGCCTGCGGGTGCCAGTGCCTGGTCCAGCCCGGCTGATCGAGGTAACGCGCCTTGATCACCCGCCAGTCGCCGGCATCGGCCGGCGCACTGTAAGCCTGGTACAGGCCGTCGGCAGTCTCCCCGGTCACCTTGAAGCCGCGCCCGTAGAACGGCACGCCCAGCACCAGTTTGTCCGCCGGCACGCCATGTTCGCGGTAGTACTGCACCGCACCGGCCACGTTGTTCCAGCGCCGCAGTTCCGGCGCCAGCGGGTCGGCCGGCACTTCATGCAATGGCGCGTTGAAGGTCGACACGGCCGAAAAACCGGTACCCATGTCGTAGCTCATCAGGTTGATGAAATCGAGTATCCGGGCCAGCGCCGGCAGGTCGTAGCTGGCGGCGGGATCATAGGGGCCATCGGTCTGCAGCCGGCCAGCGGCCAGCGCGGCGGTCAGCAGCATCGGCTGCCCTGCCCTGCGCCCGTACGTATCGAGCGCGGTACGGAACGCCTGCGCCAGGCGCGTCATGTTGGCCCGGTCCTGCGGACGATGGGCCAGTTCCTTCGGGCCGCCACTGACCGGGAACTCCCAGTCGATGTCCACGCCATCGAAGCTGCCTGCGTGCCGCTCGAAGAACAGCGTCATGCAGGAGTCGACCAGGCGCCTGCGGCTGGCTTCGGTCAGCGCGGCATCGGAGAACCCACCGGCGCCCCAGCCGCCGATCGAGATCAGCGTGCGCAGATGCGGATGCGCTTTTTTCAGGTCAGCCAGCTCGGCAACGTTCTTCGATGCGTCCGCACCGATCACGCATCGGCCGTCTTCGATGGTGGAGAACGCGTAGAACAGATGCGTCAGGCGCTCGGCTGGAATGCTCGAAACCGGATAGCGCCCGGCCGAGCCACCGGGGTAGTAGGCGCCGAAGATCGGCGACTGCGCCGGCGCAGCGTGCACTGCGCCGGGCACGGCAGCGGTGACGAGTACGGCAAGGACGGCCAGGGTCTGGCGGAACATGGGATCTCCCGGTTCGAAGGCGCAGCCACGGTAGCAAACCGATCACGCCCCGGCGCGGCTTCATCGAATGTCGTCCACTGGACAGGCACGGACGCCCGCAGGATGACATCGGCATGTCCCTGACGCCCCACGGCAGGACAGCGCGCTGCCGTCGCCGGTACTGGCCCTTCAGAATTCTTCAGACACGCTTCCAGCACTTCAGCGAAGGACCGGGCTCAATCCAGTCTCCTTTCCGATGGAGCCCGACCATGCGTCCGTTGATGTCCTTCCTCCTTCTGCTGCTGGCATTCATGCCCCACACCACCGGCGCCGCAACGCCCGCCTCCGTCCGCCTGCCCGCCCTGGAGCAGGCCATCGCCCGCGATGACCTCAAGCAGATCCGCAGCGTGCTGCTGCAGGTCGACGGCAACGTCGTCTACGAGGGCTACTTCAACGGCGCGGACGCGGGCACCCTGCACGATGTGCGCTCGGCCAGCAAAAGCGTGACAGCACTGCTGATCGGCGCCGCCATCGGCGAGGGGGCGCTGCCGGGCGTGCAGGCCCGGGTCTACGACTACTTCCCCGGATTCACCGCGCGCCACGTCGTCGACCCGCGCCTGCGCGCCATCACCCTGCAGGATCTGCTGACCATGAGCAGCCTGTGGGAATGCGACGACGAGAACCCGTTCTCGAGCGGCCACGAAGAGCGCATGTACGTGAGCGAGCGCTGGCTGGACTTCGCCCTGTCCCTGCCGGTGAAGGGCTTCGCGCCCTGGATGCAGCGACCGGAGGACAGCCCTCATGGCCGTTCCTTCGCGTACTGTACGGCCGACTCGTTCGTGCTCGGCGCCGTGCTCGAGAGGGCCACCGGCATGCCACTGTCGGACTATGCCGCCCGGGCACTGGAGCGTCCGCTGGGCATCACCGAGAGCCACTGGAACCGTTCACCGGAGGGCATCGGAATGGGAGGCGGCGGCACGCGCTACCGCAGCCGCGACCTGGCGCGGCTGGGGCAGCTGGTGCTGGATCAGGGGCGCGGCAATGGCCGGCAACTGGTTCCCCGTGATTTCATCGCTGCAATGATCCAGCCACAGGCCCGCACTGGCGATGGCAGCGAGTATGGCTACCAATGGTGGGGCCTGCAGCTGACGGTGCAGGGCAGGCAGCGGACCGTGTGGGCGATGTCCGGCAACGGTGGCAATTATGTCTTCCTGATTCCTGACAGGAATGCCGTGGCCGTAGTCACCAGCCAAGCCTACAACCGCAGCTTCGCCCATCCGCAGTCGCGGCGGATTCTCACTGAGTTCCTGCTTCCCGCACTGCGCTGAGACCGGACAGATCGGAGGGTCGCCATGCGGCGGCGAGGACCTGCGCGCGCTGCCTGGCGACATCCGCATCGATACGCGCCAGCAGCGGCTCCCACTCCGGCGCGCTGCGCAGCGGAGCATACAGCGGCGTGGCACGCAGCCATGCCGCATCGCGGAAGCCATCGTCCACCGCCTGGTGCAGCGCGGCCACGGCGGCCTTCGCATCACCCACCGACTGCAAGAGCAGAGCCCGCTCGAGCGCAGCATCGGCCCAACCATCACCACTCCCCGCCGGCAGGCGCTGCAATCGCGCACGTGCCCATGCCGGATCGATGGCCGTCGATCCGTACAGGCCCGCCAGCGTCTCTCCCAACGATTGCTGCGGCCGCAGCCGGTGCGCCGTCGCGAACGCCTCGGCCGCCGCCGCGGTGTCACCGGCCAGCAATGCCAGTTCTCCCTGTAGGCGCAGCAGCTGGGGGTGTGGTGTGCCACGCGTCAATGCGATGGCCAGCTCCTCCCGGGCGCGCCCGGCGGCCCCGGCAACGTACAGGCTGCGCGGCCACGCGATGTTGGCGAACACGTTGTCCGGGTAAAGCTGGAAGTTGCGCGCATGGCGCTGCGCTGCCGCCTGGGTGAAACCGAGCAGTTCCATTTCGCGCGCCACCTGCACATCACGGAAGCGGATGCGTTCGGGTGCCTTGAGCGCGAGGTTGGCGCGCAGCGCCAGCGACAGGTGGCCCTGCTCCTGCTGCAGGTAGGCCAGCGATGCGCGGGTGCGCTCGTCCGCAGGATCGAGCTGGATCGCGCGCACGTAGTCGGCTACCGCATCGTCCATCCGCCCAAGGCAATCATGCGCATACCCGCGCAGGGCGTACGTAGCACCGTCATGCGGCGCCCGTGCACGTTCGGAGTTGGCCAGCGCCAGCGCTTCGTGCATCTGCTGCGGAGAACCGTTGAACAGGCATCCCTGCGCCGACAATGCACGTGCCAGCCCACGCCGGGCCGCACTGGATTCGGGATCGACCTGGAGTGCCTGGCGGTAGAGGGCGATCGCGCGTTCGTTGTTGCTCGCCTGGCCGATGCCGGCGTAATAGTCCGCGCGCTGCAGCAGGGACGTCGCTGCGGCGGGCGGAGCCTGGTCCGGCCACGCCAGCACCGCCACCGCCAACCCGCCCACCGCCACCAGCGCTGCAGCCCACCACCAGCGCCCTCGTGACGATCCGATCACTGGCGGCGGTGCCATCGGTATCGGTGCGGCGCACAGCTGATAGCCACGCCCACGCACCGAACGGATGTAGCGCGGCCGACGGCTGTCATCGCCGAGTGCCTGCCGCAGCAGTTTCACCCGCTGACTGACCGCATCCTCGCCAACCACCGCAGGTGCCCAGACCTGGGCCGCCAACGTGTCGAAATCCACCACACGGGTGCCGTGTGCAAGCAGCACGTCGAACAGGGTCCAGCTCAGGCCACTGATGGGCAGGGCCTCACCGGCCCGGCTCACGCGCTGCGCCGGGCGGTCGATGTCCAGGTCGAGCAGGCGCAGGAGGTCCATGACAACAGCATAGCGGCAAGCCCGCTCAGGATGCCGGACAAAGAAAAAGCGGGCCGAAGCCCGCTTTCTCATTCCAGCGATGTCAGCGGCGGTGCTCAACCCGGGTTGACACCTGCCGTGATCGACCGTGGGTCGATCATTCGGCGCTGGCGCCCTCGCCTTCTTCCACGGCCTTCATCGACAGGCGGATACGGCCCTGCTTGTCGACTTCCAGCACCTTGACCTTGACCACATCGCCTTCCTTCAGCTTGTCGCCGACCTTCTCGACGCGCTCGCTGGAGATCTGCGAGACGTGGACCAGGCCGTCCTTGCCCGGCAGGATGGTGACGAACGCGCCGAAGTCCATGATCTTGGCGACCTTGCCTTCGTAGATGCGGCCCGGCTCGACGTCCGAGGTGATCTGCTCGATGCGGGCCTTGGCGGCCTGGGCAGCGATCGCGTTGACCGAGGCAATGACGATGGTGCCGTCATCCTGGATGTCGATCTGGGTGCCGGTTTCCTTGGTGATGGCCTGGATGGTCGAGCCACCCTTGCCGATCACTTCGCGGATCTTGTCCGGGTGGATCTTGATGGTCAGCAGGCGCGGCGCGTAGTCGGACAGTTCCGAACGCGGAGCGGTCAGGCCGTGGGCCATTTCGCCCAGGATGTGCAGACGGCCAGCCTTGGCCTGCTGCAGCGCCTGCTTCATGATCTCTTCGGTGATGCCTTCGATCTTGATGTCCATCTGCAGGGCGGAGATGCCCTCAGCGGTACCGGCCACCTTGAAGTCCATGTCGCCCAGGTGATCTTCGTCACCCAGGATGTCGGACAGGACGACGAAGCGGTCGCCTTCCTTGACCAGACCCATGGCGATACCCGCCACCGGGGCCTTCACCGGCACGCCGGCGTCCATCAGGGCCAGCGACGAACCGCAGACCGAGGCCATCGACGAGGAACCGTTCGACTCGGTGATTTCCGAGACGACGCGGATGGTGTACGGGAAGGCTTCCAGCGACGGCATGACAGCCAGCACGCCGCGCTTGGCCAGGCGACCGTGGCCGATCTCGCGGCGCTTCGGACCCATCATGCGGCCGCACTCACCCACCGAGAACGGAGGGAAGTTGTAGTGGAACAGGAAGTTTTCCTTGTACTCACCGGCAACGGCATCGATGACCTGACCGTCGCGGGCGGTGCCCAGGGTGATGGTCACGATGGCCTGGGTTTCGCCGCGGGTGAACAGCGAGGAGCCGTGGGTACGCGGCAGCACGCCGGTCTTCACGGAGATCGGGCGGACGGTATCCAGCGCACGGCCGTCGATGCGGACCTTGGTGTCCAGCACCGAGTCGCGCATGGTGCGGTATTCCAGTTCGCCGAATTCCTTCGACAGCTCGGCCGGGTTCCAGCCTTCGGCAGCCACGCGGCCGGCCAGGGCTTCGACCACGTCCTTCTTGATCGCCGAGATGGCGTCGCGACGCTGCAGCTTGTCACGCACCTGGAAGGCTTCGCCCAGGCGCGGGCCGATGGCTTCCTTCAGGGCGGCGATCAGCGCTTCGTTCTTGGCCGGGGCTTCCCAGGTCGACGGCTTGGTGCCGGCTTCGACGGTCAGCTCGTTGATCGCGTTGATGACCTTCTGCATTTCGCGGTGACCGAAGGTCACGGCGCCCAGCATCACTTCTTCCGACAGCAGCGCGGCTTCGGATTCGACCATCAGCACGGCGTTGGAGGTACCGGCAACGACCAGTTCCAGCTGCGAGTCAGCCAGTTCACTGACGGTCGGGTTCAGGATGTACTCGCCGTTCTTGTAACCGACCTTGGCAGCGCCGATCGGACCCATGAACGGGGTGCCGGCCAGAGCCAGGGCCGCCGAAGCACCGATCAGGGCCGGAATGTCACCGTCCACGTCCGGGTTCAGCGACATCACCGTGGCGATGATCTGCACTTCGTTCTTGTAGTCTTCCGGGAACAGCGGACGGATCGGACGGTCGATCAGACGCGAGATCAGGGTTTCCTTCTCGGTCGCACGGCCTTCGCGCTTGAAGAAACCACCCGGAATGCGGCCGCCGGCGTAGAACTTCTCCTGATAGTCGACGGTCAGCGGGAAGAAGTCCTGGCCTTCGCGCGCGCTCTTGGCGGCGACGGCGGTGACCAGCAGTACGGTGTCGTCCATCTTGACGATGACGGCGCCGCTGGCCTGACGGGCGACTTCGCCGGTCTCAAGCGTGACGGTGTGCTTGCCGTACTGGAAGGTTTTGGTGATTTTTGCCACGGAGGGTGTCCTTGGGGATGCTGTCTGCGAATTTGGACCGTCGGCGACCCTTGCCGCCAGCGGGTGACCGGATCGTTCCGGCCTGAATCGGGGATTGCGGTACTACAAAACAAAACCGCGGCGCATCGCTGCGCCGCGGGGGATTCGTTGCTTAGCGACGCAGGCCAAGCTTCTCGATCAGGGCCTTGTAACGCTCGACGTCCTTCTTCTTCAGGTAGTCGAGCAGGCTGCGACGGCGGTTGACCATCTGCAGCAGGCCGCGGCGGCTGTGGTGATCCTTCTTGTGGGTCTTGAAGTGGCCGGTCAGCAGTTCGATGCGGGCGGTCAGCAGGGCCACCTGGACTTCCGGGGAGCCGGTGTCGGCGGCGCTGCGCTTGTTGTCTTCAATGACCTTCTGGGTGTCGATCGACATGTCTTTTTCTCAGTGATGCGTGGCCGGCAGGAACGCGCTTCGCGCACCGCCAGGCTCGCCGTGGACTACAGGGATGAAACCTGCGCGGGGCAGGCTGCCAGAAAATGGCCGCGAAATTGTAACGGCCAGGGGCTCCGGGGACAAGGACCGGGGCTGAACCGCCCCGCCCTGCTCAGAGGTTGAAGCGGCGCTGCGGGGCCAACAGGCCACTGTCATCGACCTGACCGAGGCCCTGGACAGCGGCGTCCGGACCGAACACCGCCACCAGACCGCGCGGCCAGCCGGCATCGCGCAACCGCTGCCCCATGCAGAACCGTTGCGTCTGGCCGGCGTCCAGCTCGACCCGCGGATACCCGGCCAGACCGTCGGCCAGCGGCAGCAGCAGCGCATCCATGGCCGCCAGGTCGCCCGTTTCGACCATGGCCCGCAGCTGGTCCAGGGTGACCATCGCCGGCTCGCGGAACGGCTCCACCCACAGCCGGCGCAGGGCGCTGATGTGCGCACCACAGCCCAGCGCCTCGCCGAGATCACGCGCCAGGCTGCGGATGTAGGTACCCGAGCCACAGGTGACGCGCAGGCGCAGCCGCTCGGGCTGCCGTTCCAGGACCTCGATGGCATGCACCTGGACCTGCCGCTCCGGCGCCTCGATGGCGTCGCCGCGGCGGGCCTTCACGTACAGCGGCTCGCCTCCCTGCTTCAGCGCTGAATAGATCGGGGCCCGCTGGCGGATGCTGCCGGTCAGCGGTGCCAGCGCGGCCTGCAGGACGTCAGCAGTGATCTGCGGCACCGGGCGCTGCAGCAGCACCTCGCCTTCGGCGTCATCGGTGTCGGTGGTCTGGCCGAGCACGATCTCGGCGTCATAGGCCTTGGCCGAGCCCAGCAGCAGGCCGGCGATCTTGGTCGCCTCGCCGAAGCACAACGGCAGCAGGCCGGTGGCCAGCGGGTCGAGACTGCCGGTATGCCCGCCCTTCTCGGCACGGAACAGGCGGCGCGCCACCTGCAGGGCAGCGTTGGAGCTCATGCCGGTCGACTTGTCGAGCAGCAGGATGCCGTCCAGGCGGCGGAACTGAATTCGGGTCATGACAGATACGGGTGTAGCGCCGGACCATGCCCGGCAAGCGCGCGGCGCGGCCTGCATCAGACATCGCGCAGCCGGAATGCAGCAACGCCGGGCATGCCCGGCGTCGCGCGGTTATTCTTCGTCGCTTTCGCGGCGCTTCTCGGCAGCCACGGTGTCGGGCAGATCGCGCAGGATGTTGTCGATGTGCTCGCCCCGATCAACCGAGTCGTCGTAATGGAAATGCAGCTCCGGCACGTGACGCAGCTTCATCGCCCGGGCCAGGTCCATGCGCAGGCGATAGCCCAGTTCCTTCAGGCCGGCCACCGCTTCGGCCGAACGTTCCGGCATCAGCGCGGTGACGAAGACCTTGGCATGGGCCATGTCGCGAGTGATTTCCACGTCGGACACGCTCACCGAGGGCAACCCGTGCTCGCGCACGGCGTTGTGCACCAGGGTGCCGAGTTCACGGCGCAGCTGGGCGGAGACACGGTCGGTTCGATGGAAAGTCTTGGGCACGCGGTCGGGCTCTTGAATTGAATGTGACCCGACCAAGGTCGGGCCCTACCGGGAGAGACGGCCCGACCGGGGTCGGGCGCCACCAGGGGCGGACCGGCCCGAGAGGGCCGGTCCATTGCAGCATTACAGGGTACGCGGCACTTCGATGCGCTCGAAGCACTCGATCTGGTCGCCCGGCTTGACGTCGTTGTAAGCCTTCACGCCGATACCGCATTCGGTACCGTTGCGGACTTCCTCGACGTTTTCCTTGAAGCGACGCAGCGATTCCAGCTCGCCTTCGAACACCACCACGCTGTCGCGCAGGACGCGGATCGGCTTGCTGCGCTTGACCACGCCTTCGATGACCATGCAGCCGGCGACGGCGCCCAGCTTGGAGCTGCGGAAGACATCGCGGACCTCGGCGATACCGATGATCTCTTCGCGGATCTCCACGCCCAGCAGACCGGAGGCCACCTGCTTCACCTGATCGATCACGTCATAGATGATCGAGAAGTAACGCAGGTCCACGCCGTTGGATTCGATGATGCGACGGGCCGAAGCATCCGCACGCACGTTGAAGCCGATGACGGTGGCCTTGGAGGCGGCAGCCGAATTGGCGTCCGACTCGGTGATGCCGCCCACGCCGGAGTGGATCACGTTGATGCGGATGTCGTCGTTGGACAGCGCGACCAGGGCCTGGCTCAGCGCCTGCACCGAACCCTGCACGTCGGCCTTGATGACCAGGTTGAGGACCTGCTGGCCCTCACCCTTGCCCAGGGTCGCCATGATGTCTTCCATCCGGCTGCCCGCCGTGGCGACCAGGCGCGACTCGCGGCGCTTGGTCTCACGCTGCTGGGCAACGTCCTTGGCCAGACGCTCGTCCTCCACCACCACGAAGTCGTCACCGGCTTCCGGCACGCCGGACAGGCCCAGGACCTGCACCGGGATGGACGGGCCGGCAAACTCCGGCTGCTTGCCGGTTTCGTCGAACAGCGCTCGCACGCGGCCGTACTGGATGCCGCACACCAGGTAATCGCCCTTCTTCAGGCGGCCCTGCTGCACGAGCACGGTGGCGACCGGGCCGCGGCCCTTGTCCAGCGACGATTCAATCACCACGCCGGACGCGCGGCCTTCATCGACAGCCTTCAGCTCCAGCAGTTCGGCCTGGATCGAGATGGCGTCCAGCAGGTCGTCGATGCCCAGGCCGGTCTTGGCCGAGATCTCCACCATCTGGGTGTCGCCACCGAAGTCTTCGGCCACGACCTGCTCGGTCAGCAGTTCGTTCTTGACCCGCATCGGATCGGCGTCGGACTTGTCGATCTTGTTGATTGCCACGATCAGCGGCACGCCGGCGGAACGGGCATGCTGGATCGCTTCCTTGGTCTGCGGCATCACGCCGTCATCGGCAGCGACCACCAGCACCACGATATCGGTCAGCTTGGCACCGCGGGCACGCATCGAAGTGAAGGCTGCGTGGCCCGGGGTATCCAGGAAGCTGATCACGCCCTTCGGCGTATCCACGTGGTACGCACCGATGTGCTGGGTGATGCCGCCGGCCTCGCCGGTGGCGACCTTGGTGCGGCGGATGTAATCCAGCAGCGAGGTCTTGCCGTGGTCGACGTGGCCCATGATGGTGACCACCGGCGGGCGCTGCACGGCTTCGCCCTGGTTTTCACCGGTCGATGCCAGCAGTGCGTCTTCGGCGTCGTTGTCGTTGGCACGGATCGCCTTGTGGCCGAGTTCCTCGGTCACCAGCGCCGCCGTGTCGTGGTCGATGGACTGGGTGATGGTGGCCATCACGCCCATCTTGAACAGCGCCTTGACCACCTCGCCGCCCTTCAGCGCGAGCTTCTGCGCCAGGTCGGCCACGGTGATCGTGTCGCCGATCGCCACTTCACGCACGACCGGTGCGGTCGGACGTTCGAAGGCATGCGGACCGGCGTTGCTGCCACCGCGCGACATGTCGCGACGGCCGCCGGCCTGGTTCCGGCCGCCCGGACGACCACGGGTCGTGCTGTTGCTGTTGCCACGACGTGCACGGTCGGCGGCCGACAGGTGCATCTGGCCGGAGAAACGATCGCCCGGGCCACGCTCGTTGCGCGGCGCGCTGCGGTTGTTGCGGTCCTCGCTGCGTGGCGGAGCGCCACGCGGGGCAGCCGGGGCTGCGGCCGGGGTACGCGGCGGACGCGGTGCGGTTTCGTCGATCGGAGCGCGCGTCTTCGGCTGGCTGGCGGCCAGCGCCTCGGCGGCCTTGGCGGCAACCGCTGCTTCCTCTGCAGCCTTCTTCTCGGCTTCGGCACGCTCCTTGGCGGCAATCTCTTCCTCGCGTGCACGGACGATGGCCTCGTCGCGCAGACGGTCCTTCTCGGCCAATGCCTGCTGTTCGGCGAGGTTGCGGGCGCGCGACTCTTCCAGCTTGCGCAGGATGTCGGCGCGCTCTTCGTCCGGAGTCATCGCACGACCACCATCGGACTTGACGTAGGTACGCTTCTGGCGCACCTCGACATTCACGGTCGTCTTGCTGCGACCGGAATTGACCGTCACTTCCTGCTGTTTACGGCGGTTGAGGGTGATCTTCTTTGCAGACTGATCGGTCTCTTCCGGCGCCTGCTCGGGCTTGCCGTGCGAACGACGAAGGAAGCCCAGGAGCTTCACCTTCTCGGTGCTGGTCACGACCTGGTCGGGACCGCTGAACTTCATGCCGGCACCGGCCAGCTGTTCAAGCAGTTTTTCGACCGGTGTGTTGACCAGTTCGGCAAGCTTGCGGATGGTGGTTTGCTGCGACATTCGGATCCTATGATCTTGTGGGCGCCCCCCCGCATCTGGAGGTGGCGCGGATTCTACGCCCTGAGCGGCTCAGGGCCCTGTTCATTGCCGGCTCATTCGCCGCGTTCCAGTCGGGCGATCTCCTCGGCACGCGCGGCCAGGATCAGCGCGGCGGCGCGCTCCTGGTCCAGCCCTTCGATGCCGAAGTCCACGACCTCGTCGGCGGCCAGATCGGAGAGATCCTCGCTGGTGCGCACGCCGTGGCCGGCCAGCGCATACGCGGTGGCTTCGTCCATGCCCTTCAGGGACAGCAGGTCCTGCGCCGGCTGGCCGTCTTCAAGGCCTTCCTCGACTGCCAGGGCCTCATTGAGCAGCGCATCGCGGGCACGAGCGCGCAGCTCTTCGACGATATCCTCGTCGAAACCTTCCACGGCCAGCAGTTCGCCGACCGGGACATAAGCGATTTCCTCGACGGTGCCGAAGCCTTCGCTGACCAGGATGCCGGCGATCTCCTCGTCCACTTCCAGCTTGTCCATGAACAGCTGGCGGGCCGAAGCCTGCTCGGCCTCCGACTTGGCGGTGACCTGGTCCTGGGTCATCACGTTGAGCTGCCAGCCGGTCAGGCGGCTGGCCAGGCGCACGTTCTGGCCACCCTTGCCGATCGCCTGGGCCAGGCGGTCCTCGGCAACGGCCAGATCCATCGAGTGCTTGTCCTCATCGACGATGATCGACTGCACCTCGGCCGGCGCCATCGCATTGATGACGAAGTTGGCCGGGTTGTCGTTCCACAGCACGATATCCACGCGCTCGCCATTGAGCTCGTTGGACACCGCCTGCACGCGCGAACCGCGCATGCCGATGCAGGCACCGATCGGATCGGTGCGCTGGTCGTGGGCCAGCACGGCGATCTTGGCGCGGTCGCCCGGATCGCGGGCACAGGCCTTGATTTCCACCAGGCCCTGACCGACTTCCGGCACTTCCAGCTTGAACAGCTCGATCATGAACTCCGGCGCGGCGCGGCTGATGAACAGCTGCGGGCCACGCGGCTCCGAGCGCACTTCGGCCAGGTAGCCGCGGACGCGGTCACCGGCGCGCAGCACGTCGCGCGGAATGCCCTTGTCCTTCGGGATGAAGCCTTCGGCGTTGCCGCCGAGGTCGACGTAGATGTTGCCACGCTCGGCACGCTTGACCACACCGGTGATCAGCTCGCCGACGCGGTCCTTCCATGCATCCACGACCTGCTGGCGCTCCGCTTCGCGAACGCGCTGCACGATCACCTGCTTGGCGGCCTGGGCGGCGATGCGGCCGAAGTCCGGGTTCTCGATCTGCTCTTCGATGTAATCGCCGACGTCCACGCCCTCGGCTTCATCGATGGCGTCCATCAGGCGGATCTGGCGGTCGGGCGACTCCATGACCACGTCATCGGCCACCACTTCCCAGCGACGGAAGGTTTCGTAGCTGCCATCCTTGTGGTCGATGACCACGCGGGTCAGCACTTCCTCGTCGGGATAGCGCTTCTTCGCTGCCGAGGCCAGGGCGGCCTCGATGGCATCGAAGATCACTTCACGCGGCACGCCCTTCTCGTTGGCGACCGCGTCGACTACCAGCAACAGTTCCTTGCTCATTGGCTCACTCCGCGCGCGGCTTCTTTGCCGCCGGCTCGTTGGAAGAAGAATTCTTGTTCGGCTTCGGACGCTTCGGTGCCGGACCGGTCGGCTTGCTCGGGGCCAGCCCCAGCGCCACCCAGTCGGGCAGGATCCGTGCCTTGTCGATGTTGTCCGCCGACACGACCACTTCGGCCTTGTCGACGATGAAGGTGATGGTGCCCGCAGCCTCGTCGGTCGCTTCGATACGGCCCTGCAGGCGACGTCGGTTGTCCTGCGGCAGCTTCAGGGTGACCTTGGCCGACTCCCCCAGGTGGCGAGTGAACTGCTCCAGGTTGAACAGCGGACGATCGACGCCCGGCGAGGACACTTCCAGCGTGTAGTTGCCGCTGATCGGGTCTTCGACGTCCAGCTGCGCCGACACTTCGCGGCTGACCCGCTCGCAGTCGTCGACATTGATGATGCGCTCGGGCTGTTCAGCCAGCGGAACGTCGATGTAAAGGCGCAGGGTCGCACCGCCGGGGGCCGGCAGATACTCAACGCCCAGCAGCTCCAGGCCCAGCGACACAACGGTCGGGGCGAGCAGATTCGCGATGTCGGTTGCCTTGTCGCTCACAGCCTGCCTTGATCTCTTGGTTGGGTGCCGGCCATGGCCGGCATGAACATGACGCCCCGGAAACGACAAAGGGCCCGCAGGGCCCCTTTTTCCGGAAAGACTCCGGTGACTGGATTCCGGTTGCAGCACGCCGCGAAGGCATGTTGCGAGCCCTCCTTCCGGGTGAGGTCTCCCCAGGGGAGCGCCGCCTTCAGGGGTACTGCTTAGGCCGATGATGATAGCGGCTGCACCGCGCTGGTGCAAGGCAGGGACCCGGGTCAGATCCCTTTTCCACGGAAAAAGGGATCTGACCCCGAACACGTGGAAAGCACACAGACCTCAAAGAAAAACGCCTTCGAAGCAGGACTTCGAAGGCGATCTCTTTACTTGGTAGCGGGGGCAGGATTTGAACCTGCGACCTTCGGGTTATGAGCCCGACGAGCTGCCAGACTGCTCCACCCCGCATCAGAAGCGGAATCATGAGGCATAACTGCAATAAATGCAAGCTTTCCCTCATTCATCAAGCCGGATGGCGCCGGCCTGATGTTGGTAGCGGGGGCAGGATTTGAACCTGCGACCTTCGGGTTATGAGCCCGACGAGCTGCCAGACTGCTCCACCCCGCACCGGAAGTGTTTGAGCTGCTGCCCCACCCTGACGAGGGGGATGTCGCAACGATGTTCTGGCTGAACCGCTGCAGTGACAACTCAGGCTGCGCATATTACACGAATCGCGCAGCTTTGTGTCAACTTTTATGCAAGATGCGCAAAAGCCTGCTGGCACCAGACCATGATCGGGTTCCAGGCCAGGCCCAGGGCCAGCAGCGCCAGCGCGTTCACGCCCAGCACCAGGCCCAGCACGCGGTCGTTGCTGCGCGGAATGGCCTCGCCCACCGGCTCATCGAAGTACATGACCTTGATGACCCGCAGGTAGTAGAAGCAGCCGACCACTGCGCACAGCACGCCGAGGATCGCCAGCCACAGCAGGCCGCCGTTGACGGCCGCACCCAGCACCGCCAGCTTGGTCCAGAAGCCGAGGAACGGCGGAATGCCCGCCAGCGACGCCATGATGCACAGCACCAGGCCGGCCATCCACGGGTTGCGGGCGTTCAGGCCCTTGAAGTCCTCGATGTTCTCGGCCTCGAAGCCGGCACGCGACAGCGCGATGATCGCGCCGAAGGCAGCGGTGGACATGATGGCGTAGGCCAGCGCATAGAACAGCGCGGCAGCGTAGCCCTGCGAGCCACCACCGGCGATGCCCATCAGCAGGAAGCCGATGTGCGAGACGGTGGAGAACGCCAGCATGCGCTTGAGATTGCTCTGCGCAATCGCCATCAGGTTGCCGATCACCAGCGATACGGCGGCCAGGCCGGCGATCAGCAGCTGCAGCTCGGTCGACAGCGGACCCACGCCCATTTCCAGCAGGCGGTAGGCCATGCCGAACGCAGCCAGCTTCGGTGCCGAGCTGATGAACAGCGCGATCGGCGCCGGCGCACCCTGGTAGACGTCCGGCAGCCACATGTGGAACGGTGCCGCACCCAGCTTGAAGGCCACGCCCGCGATCATGAACACCGCGCCGGTGATCAGCAGCACGCGCTCTTCGGAATGCGGGATGGCATCGCGGATCACGTCCAGGTGCAGGCTGCCGGTGGCGCCGTAGATCAGCGACATGCCATACAGCAGCAGGCCGGAGGCAAGCGAACCGAGCACGATGTACTTCATCGCCGCTTCCGAGGCCAGGCCGCTGTCGCGGTTGCTGGCCACCAGCGCATACGAGCACAGCGCCAGCAGTTCCAGGCCCAGGTAGACCATCAGCAGGCTGCCGGCCGAGACCAGGATCATCATGCCGGCCGTGCCGAACAGGATCAGCACCGGGATCTCACCCTGGAACAGGTTGCGGTCGCGCAGGTAGCGCCAGCCGTACACAAGGGTCAGGCCGCTGAGCAGCACGATCCCGGTCTTCATCACGTCCGCGGCGGTATCGCGCACGAACATGCCATGGAAGACCTCTCCCTGCCCGCCCACGCCGGTCGCCAGCATGAACAGCACGACGGCCAGTGCAGCAACCGAGAACAGGTGGGTGACGATCTTGTTCCGCTCGCTGACGAACAGGTCGAGGATCATCAGGGCGAAGGCGCTGCCGATCAGCACCAGCTCGGGGGCGAGCGGAGGCAGGTCAGCAGCGGTCAATGGCAGCAGCGGCGAGGTGGTCATCATCAAATCCTGGAATTACAGCAGCTTGCTGGATGCGATCTGCATCGCCAGCTTCGCGATCGAGGGCTCCATCAGGTCGGTCAGCGGCTTGGGGTAGATGCCCAGGGCAAGCACGCCGATGGCGAACACGCCCAGCACCAGCCATTCGCGGCCGTTGATGTCCTTCAGTTCGGCGACATGGCTGTTGGCCACTTCGCCGAAGAAGATGCGCTTGTACAGCCACAGGGTGTAGGCCGCACCGATGATCAGGGTGGTGGCCGCGCCCAGGGCGATCCACGGGTTACGCTGGAAGGCGGACAGGATGACCATGAACTCGCCGACGAAACCGCTGGTGCCCGGCAGGCCCGCATTGGCCATGAAGAACAGCATGGCGAAGGTGGCGAACCAGGGCATCACATTGACCACGCCGCCGTAATCGGCGATGCGGCGGCTGTGCATGCGGTCGTACAGCACGCCGACACAGGAGAACATCGCACCCGACACGAAGCCGTGCGAGATCATCTGCACCATCGCGCCCTGCAGGCCCAGGCGGGCCGCATCGACGTTGCCGGCTTCACGCACCAGCCACAGGGCAATGAAGGTACCCAGGGTGACGAAACCCATGTGCGCGATCGACGAGTACGCGATCAGCTTCTTCATGTCGTCCTGGACCAGGGCGACCAGGCCAACGTAGATCACCGCGATCAGCGACAGCGCGATCACCAGCCAGGCCCACTCCAGCGAAGCATCCGGCACGATCGGCAGGTTGAAGCGCAGGAAGCCGTAACCACCGATCTTCAGCGCGATGGCGGCCAGGATCACCGAACCGGCGGTCGGCGCTTCCACGTGCGCATCCGGCAGCCAGGTGTGCACCGGGAACATCGGCACCTTGACCGCGAAGGCGATCAGGAAGGCGAAGAAGATCCAGGTCTGCTCCTTGGCCGTCAACGGCAGCGCGTACAGATCGGCCAGCTGGAAGCTGCCGCCCTTCATGTACAGGTAGATCAGCGCCACCAGCATCAGCACGGAGCCGAGGAAGGTGTAGAGGAAGAACTTCAGTGCGGCGTAGATGCGACGCGGGCCACCCCAGACACCGATGATGAGGAACATCGGGATCAGCATCGCTTCGAAGAACACGTAGAACAGCATCGCGTCCGTCGCAGCGAAGATGCCGACGGTGACGCCTTCCAGGATCAGGAAGGCCGCCACGTACTGGTTGACGCGCTTGTCGATCGCGCTCCAGGCACCGATCAGGGCAAGCACGCTGACCAGGGTGGTCAGCAGGATCAGCGCCACGGCGATGCCGTCCACGCCCAGGTTGTAGCCGATCTTGTACGCCGGGATCCACGCATGGGTCTCGACGAACTGCAGGCCATCGATGCCCGGGTTGTAGCCGCCCAGCAGCGAGAGGCTCGCCACGAAGGTCAGCACCGCCACGCCCAGCGACGCCCAGCGGGCGGTCTGAGCATCACGGATCGCAAGGATCAGGGCACCACCGATGATCGGCAGCCAGATGAGGACACTGAGTAGAGGCCAGTTCGACACGTCTTCTTATTCCGTACAGGTCATCAACGCAGGTAATGCATCAGCACGCCCAGCAGGGCAATCAGGCCGATGATCATCGCGAAGGCGTAGTGATAGAGGAAACCGGATTGGGTACGACGCAGCACGCCGGCTGCGACGTCCACAACACGTGCCGAGAGATTGACCACGCCGTCGACGATGTTGCTGTCGATCCAGCGCGAGACCCTGCCGAGCTTGACGCTGCCACCCGCAAAGCCATCGATCCACAGCTTGTCGAAGCCGTACTTGTTTTCCAGCACCGACACCAGCGGGGCGAAGGCCTTGCGTGCCTTGCCCGACAGGTCCGGCTTCCACAGGTAGAACAACGCGGCCAGCAGGAAGCCCGCCAGGGTCAGCCAGAACGGCGGCAGCATCATGCCGTGCAGCGCGAACGCCACCGGGCCATGGAACTCCTCGCCGAGGAAGGCCACGGTGTTCTTGGCCGGATCGTAGAAGTCGACGATGCCGGTGAAGAACGTGGTCGCCTGGCCCTTGATCGCCTCATGGGCGTGGTGGCCGGCCCAGTCGGTGCCGTGCAGCATCGGACCGATGCTGAAGAAGCCGATGGCGATCGACGGGATGGCCAGCAGGATCAGCGGCAGAGTGACCACCCACGGGGTCTCGTGCGGCTCGTGCGCGCCGTGGCCATGACCGTGGTCGTCATGGTGGGCGTCGGCATGGTGCGCATCAGCGGCATGGTGATCGTCATGGCCGTGGCCATGATCGTCATGCGCGTCGCGGAAGCGCTCCTTGCCATGGAAGGTCATGAACAGCAGGCGGAAGCTGTAGAAGCTGGTCACCAGCACGCCGCCCAGCACCGCCCAGTAGCCATAGGTGGCCACCCAGCTGCCCTGGATATGGGCATGGATCTCGGCGGCCTCGATGATGGTGTCCTTCGAGTAGAAGCCGGAGAAGAACGGCGTACCGACCAGGGCCAGGGTACCGATCCACATGGTGATGAAGGTGATCGGCATGTACCTGCGCAGGCCGCCCATCTTGCGCATGTCCTGCTCGTGGTGCATGGCGATGATGACCGAACCGGCGCCGAGGAACAGCAGCGCCTTGAAGAAGGCGTGGGTCATCAGGTGGAACACGGCAGCCGAATAGGCCGAAACACCCAGCGCCACGGTCATGTAGCCCAGCTGCGACAGCGTCGAGTACGCGACCACGCGCTTGATGTCGTTCTGCACGATACCGATCAGGCCGGTGAAGAAGGCCGTGGTGGCACCGATGAACAGGATGAAGTCCAGCGCGGTCTGCGACAGCTCGAACAGCGGCGACATGCGGGTGACCATGAAGATACCGGCGGTCACCATGGTCGCGGCGTGGATCAGCGCCGAGATCGGCGTCGGGCCTTCCATCGAATCCGGCAGCCACACGTGCAGCGGGACCTGGGCCGACTTGCCCATGGCGCCGATGAACAGGCAGATGCAGATCAGGGTGGCGATCGACCAGATCACCGGCTCGTTCAGCAGCTGCATCCCGAACAGGGTTCCGTCCCAGATCTGCAGCTGGGCGCGCGGGTCGGCCAGCATGCTGGCCTGCGAGAACACCTCGGAGTAGTCCAGGGTGCCGAACACCCACAGCACGCCGGCGATACCCAGCAGGAAGCCGAAGTCACCGACGCGGTTGACCAGGAACGCCTTCATGTTGGCGAAGATCGCGGTCGGGCGCTTGAACCAGAAGCCGATCAGCAGGTACGACACCAGGCCCACCGCTTCCCAGCCGAAGAACAGCTGAAGGAAGTTGTTGCTCATCACCAGGGTGAGCATCGAGAAGGTGAACAGCGAGATGTAGCTGAAGAAGCGCTGGTAGCCCGGATCGTCCTGCATGTAGCCGATCGTGTAGATGTGGACCAGCAGCGACACGAAGGTCACCACCACCATCATCATCGCGGTCAGCTTGTCGACCATGAAACCGACGTGGGCCGAGTACTGGCCGACTTCGAAGAAGGTGTAGACGTTCTGGTTGAACGGCTGCGCCCCGCCCCACAGCAGCTGGTAGAGCGTGTACATCGACAGGCCGCACGCAACCGCAACGCCGAGGATGGTGATGGTCTGCGCGCCGAAGCGCTTGACCTGGCGACCGAACAGGCCGGCGATGATGCTGCCGAACAGCGGTGCAAGCACCACTGCGATCAACAGACTCTTGGAGAGAGTGATTTCCATCTGTGGATCAGCCCTTCAGCGAATCGACTTCGCCGACATTGATCGTGCGGCGGGTACGGAACAGGGTCACCAGGATCGCCAGGCCGATGGCGGCCTCGGCAGCGGCGACGGTCAGGATGAAGAACACGAACAGCTGGCCGGATGGATCGCCCAGCTGGCGCGAGAATCCGACGAAGTTGATGTTCACCGACAGCAGCATCAACTCGATGGACATCAGCAGCACGATGATGTTCTTGCGGTTGAGGAAGATGCCGGCAAGGCTGATGCAGAACAGCACCGCGCCCAGCGCCAGGATATGGCCCAGAGTGATCATGCCTTGGTCTCCTCTTCGCCCGCCGCAGGCGTGCTGTTGCTGTGCACCACCGGCTGCTCGGCACTCATCTTGACCACGCGCAGGCGATCGTGCGCCTTGACCATGGTCTGCTGCGTCGGGTTCTGGGTCTTCAGGCCTTCGCGGCGACGCAGGGTCAGCATCACCGCGGCCACCACGGCCACGGTCAGGATGACGGCGGCAAACTCGAACGGCAGCAGGTACTCGGTGAACAGGCTGCGGGCCAGCCAGGTGACGTTGGACGTGTCAGCGGCCAGAGCGGCGGCATTGTCGGCCGGGAACGGGTTGACCGCCCTGCCCTTGACGCCGATCAGCATCAGCATCTGCACCAGCATCGCCACGGCCACGACCAGGCCCACCGGCAGGTAACGCACCCAGCCCTCACGCAGGTTCGACGGATCGATGTCAAGCATCATCACCACGAACAGGAACAGCACCATCACCGCGCCGACGTAGACCAGCACCAGCGCCACACCGAGGAACTCGGCGCCCACCAGCAGCCACACGCAGGCAACGGAGAAGAAGGTCAGCACCAGGCACAGAACGGCGTGCACGGGGTTGCGCACGCTGATCACCGCCGCGGCGGAGATGCCGGCCACGATGGCGAAGACCCAGAAAGCGATATTTACCCAATCCATCTCTCGACCTCAGCGGTAAGCGGCATCGGCGGCGCGACGCTCGGCGATCTCGGACTCGAGACGGTCGCCCAGGGCCAGCAGCTGCGGCTTGGTAACGATGTTTTCGCCACGATTCTCGAAGTGGTACTCGAGGATGTGGGTTTCGACGATCGAGTCCACCGGGCAGCTTTCCTCACAGAAGCCGCAGAAGATGCACTTGAACAGGTCGATGTCGTAGCGGGTGGTGCGGCGGGTGCCGTCCTCGCGCTTGGCCGAATCGATGGTGATGGCCAGCGCCGGGCAGACCGCCTCGCACAGCTTGCAGGCGATGCAGCGCTCTTCACCGTTGGGATAGCGGCGCAGCGCATGCAGGCCACGGAAGCGCGGCGACTGCGGGAACTTCTCCATCGGGTACATCATCGTGTACTTCGGCCTGACGCTGTACTTCAGCGTCAGCCAAAGGCCGGCCAGCAGTTCGAGCAGCAGCAGGCTCTTGAAGTAATGGGTAATCCTGTTCATCACTTTAGACGCCCTTTTGAATCACGCCGAAGAACACCATGACGGCGGTGACCGCGATCCAGAAAATGGTCAGCGGAATGAAGACCTTCCAGCCCAGGCGCATGATCTGGTCGTAGCGGAAGCGCGGGAAGCTGGCACGGAACCAGATGTAGGCACTGGCGAAGAAGAACACCTTGACGAACAGCCACGGCGCGCCACCCTTCCAGATCCAGTCGACCAGCGGCGACACAGTGCCCGGATCGACCCAGCCCTGGATCGGGCTCAGCCAGCCACCGAGGAAGAAGATCGAGATCAGGAAACTGATCAGGATCATGTTCGCGTACTCGGCCAGGAAGAACAGCGCGAACGCGCCGCCCGAGTACTCGACCATGTGGCCAGCGACGATTTCCGACTCGCCTTCCACCACGTCGAACGGCGCACGGTTGGTCTCGGCCACGCCGGACACCCAGTACACGACGAACAGCGGGAACAGCGGAATCAGGAACCAGTCGAAGAAGCCGGAACTGCCGGCCTGGGCCATCACGATGTTGCTCAGGTTCAGGCTGCCCGAAGCGATCATGACGCCGACCAGGGCGAAGCCCATCGCGATTTCGTAGCTGATCATCTGCGCCGAGGCACGCATCGCACCCAGGAACGCATACTTCGAGTTGGACGCCCAGCCGGCCAGGATGATGCCGTAGATGCCCAGCGAGGTCATCGCCAGCAGGTACAGCAGGCCGGCATTGGCGTTGGACAGCACGATCTGCGAATCGAACGGAATCACCGCCCAGGCCGCGAACG
The DNA here is from genome assembly GCF_056760395.1 of Stenotrophomonas sp. STEN009. Lineage (NCBI taxonomy): Bacteria > Pseudomonadati > Pseudomonadota > Gammaproteobacteria > Lysobacterales > Lysobacteraceae > Stenotrophomonas > Stenotrophomonas sp. STEN009. Next base: position 21,570 of record NZ_JBRRES010000041.1, read on the forward strand.
CCGGGGCCAGGGTGATCAGCGGTGCCAGCAGGTAGATCGCCTTGTTGGCGTTGCTCGGCTGGACCACTTCCTTGAACAGCAGCTTGAAGACGTCGGCGAAGGCCTGGAAGATGCCCATGCCCACGTACATCGGGCCATGGCGGACGTGCATCCAGCCGATCAGCTTGCGTTCCCAGACCACGTAGAAGGCCACCGAGACGATCACCGGTACGGTGATCACCAGGATCTTCAGGATGATCCAGAGCAGCGCGCCGATGTCACCGAGGCCGAGCAGCCACTGGTGCAGCGGATCGACCGCGTTCAACAGCAATTCGTTCATGCAGCCACCACCGTTACGCGAGCGGCACCCAGCGGCGCGGTCGCGCCGTGGCCCGATTCAATCCAGACCGAACCCGCAGCGACGCGGGCGTCGACCACCACCGGCAGGGTGGCGCGACCGGCATCGGTGCCGACCTTGGCCATCTGCCCTTCCTGCAGCTGCAGGCGTGCGGCATCTTCCGTGTTGAGGACGATGCGCGGGGCGTTGTTCAGCGGATGCGACTGCAGCGCCGGAGCGCGGCGGACCACGGCATCGGTGCGGTAGATCGCCGCCGTCGAGGCCACTTCCAGGCCTTCGCCTGCAACGGCCGGCTGGGCCGACGCAGCCACGGTGACCGATACCGGCGCCAGGCTGGCACGCAGGCCCGCCAGATCGATGAAGTCGAAACCGGCCACCGCCAGCTCACCGCCCAGCGCACGCAGGACGCGCCAGCCTTCACGGGCCTCGCCCGGCAGCTTGCCACCGGCACGGGCCGACTGTTCGCGGCCATCGAGGTTGGTCAGGGTGGCGTCGATTTCCGGCAGCGCACCGATCGGCAGGATCACATCGGCGACGTCGCGGGTCGAGGCGCAGGCGAAGTGGCTGAACGCCACGACCTGGGCACCGGCCAGTGCCTTGCGCGCGGCAGGCGCATCGGCGAAGTCCAGGCCCGGCTCCAGGCCGTACACCACGTAGGCCTGGCGCGGCTGCGCCAGCATCGCGGCGACGTCCCTGCCGGCCGGCAGCACGCCCGCACGGGTCAGGCCGACGGCGTTGGCGCCCTGCGGAATGCGGCACAGGCGGGCACCGGTGGCGGTGGCGAAATCACGCGCGGCGGCGCGGATCGCGGCAGCCTGCGGGTGGTTCTCGGCGATGGCACCGACGATCAGCACGGTGTTGCTGCCACCCTGCACCGCCGAACGCAGCTCGGCGTTGGCCAGGGCATCGACGAACTGCGACGGTGCGACGATCTGCTTGCCGGCGATGCTGAAGGCGAAGTCGAAGTCGACCGGGTTGACGACGTGGATCTTCGCGCCGTTCTGGGTCTGCGCCTTGCGCAGGCGGGCATGCAGCAGCGGCAGTTCATGGCGGATGTTGCTGCCCAGAACCACGATGCGGTCAGCGCCTTCGATCTCCGCCAGCGGCAGGCCGAACACTTCGGCGGTGGCGGCGTCGGAGAAATCGCGGTTGTTGATGCGGTGATCGATGTTGCCCGAACCCAGGCCCTTGGCCAGGCGCGCCAGCAGAGCGCCTTCCTCGTTGGAGGTCGACGGGTGCACCAGCACGCCCAGGGTGTCGCCCTGGTTCGCCTTGAGGATATCGGCGGCAGCGGCCAGGCCTTCGGCCCAGCTCACTTCCTTCCACTCGCCGTTGACCTTGCGCAGCGGCTTGACCGCACGGTCTTCGCTGTACAGGCCCTGGTGCGAGTAGCGGTCGCGGTCGGACAGCCAGCATTCGTTGACCGCTTCGTTGTCGCGCGGCACCGAACGCAGCACTTCACCGCGGCGCACATGCAGGAACAGGTTCGAACCCATCGCGTCGTGGTAACCCAGCGACTCGCGCGCGGTCAGCTCCCACGGACGGGCACGGAACTGGAACACCTTGTTGGTCAGCGCGCCGACCGGGCAGACGTCGACGACGTTGCCGGACAGTTCGGTGGTCAGGGGCTTGCCGTCGTAGGTACCGATCTGCAGGTTCTCGCCGCGGTACATGCCACCCAGTTCATAGGTGCCCGCCACTTCGGCGGTGAAACGGACGCAGCGGGTGCACTGGATGCAGCGGGTCATCTCGGTGGCGACCAGCGGACCCATGTCCTCGTCCGGGACCACGCGCTTGCGCTCGTTGAAGCGGCTGACCGAACGGCCATAGCCCAGCGACACGTCCTGAAGCTCGCACTCGCCGCCCTGATCGCAGATCGGGCAGTCCAGCGGATGGTTGATGAGCAGGAACTCCATCACCGAGCGCTGGAACTTCAGCGCCTTCTCGCTGCGGGTGGCGACCTTCATGCCGTCCATCACCGGCGTGGCGCAGGCCGGCGCCGGCTTCGGCGACTTCTCCACGTCCACCAGGCACATGCGGCAGTTGGCGGCGATCGGCAGCTTCTCGTGGTAGCAGAAGCGCGGAATCGGAATGCCGGCCTTGTCGGCGGCCTGGATGATCATCGAACCCTTGGGCACGACCAGGGACTTGCCATCGATCTCGATGGTCACATGGTCCGGTGGCACGTTCGGGTTTACGGGTTGCGCGCTCATGCGGCGGCTGCCTCCACCTTCTTGCCGTCAACCATCGAATGACCGTTGACGATGTAGTACTCGAATTCGTCCCAGAACTGGCGCAGGAAGCCCTGGATGGGCCATGCCGCCGCTTCGCCGAACGCACAGATGGTGTGGCCTTCGATCTGGCCGGCCACCGCCTTCAGCTGGTGCAGGTCTTCCATCGTGGCCTTGCCGGCGACGATGCGCTCGAGCACGCGGTGCATCCAGCCGGTGCCTTCACGGCACGGCGTGCACTGGCCGCAGGATTCCTTGTGGAAGAACTGGCTGATGCGGCAGGCGAACTTGACGCAGCACACGCTGTCATCCAGCACCACGACCGCCCCGGAACCCAGGCCGGAGCCCAGCGCACGGATGGTGTCGTAGTCCATCGGCAGGCCCTTCAGCTCCGCCGCGGTGAGCACCGGCATGGAGACGCCGCCCGGAATCGCACCCTTCAGGGTACGGCCCGGGCGCAGGCCACCGGCCATTTCCAGCAGCTCGTCGAAGGTGGTGCCGAGCGGCACTTCAAAGTTGCCGCCGTTCTGCACGCAGCCGGAGACCGAGAAGCACTTCGGGCCGCCATTGGCGGTCCGGCTCAGGCCCTTGAACCACTCCGGACCGTTGCGGATGATCGCCGGCACCGAGCCGTAGGTCTCGGTGTTGTTGATCGTCGACGGCTTGCCGTACAGGCCGAAGTTGGCCGGGAACGGCGGCTTGTAGCGCGGCTGTCCCTTCTTGCCTTCCAGCGATTCCATCAGCGCGGTTTCTTCGCCGCAGATGTAGGCACCGGCACCGAGAGCACCGTAGATGTCGATGTCCACGCCTGAGCCCAGCACGTTCTTGCCCAGCCAGCCGTTCGCGTAGGCGTCGGCCAGGGCCTGTTCGAAGTGCTCGAAGGGCTCGTGGTGGAACTCGCCGCGCAGGTAGTTGTAGCCCACGGTCGAACCGGTGGCGTAGCAGGCGATCGCCATGCCTTCCACCACCGAATGCGGGTTGTAACGCAGGATGTCGCGATCCTTGCAGGTGCCCGGCTCGGATTCATCCGAATTGCAGAGGATGTACTTCTGCATGTTGCCCTTGGGCATGAAGGACCACTTCAGGCCGGTCGGGAAGCCTGCGCCACCGCGGCCGCGCAGGCCAGAGGCCTTGACCATCTCGATGACCTGCTCCGGCGGGATCTTCTCTTCGAGGATCTTGCGCAGGGCAGCGTAGCCACCGGTCTTGAGGTAGCTTTCGTACGACCACGGAGTGTCGTAATGCAGGGTGGTGTAGACCACCTGGTGCGGCAGCGGCGCGGGACCGACCGGGCCCTTGGATTCGTGGTGATGTGCCATGCCCTTACTCCAGCCCGTCCAGCAGCTCGTCGACCTTTTCCAGGGTCAGACGCTCATGGTAGTGACCGTTGATGACCATCATCGGCGCACCGCCGCAGCCGGCCAGGCACTCTTCCTCGCGCTTGAGGTAGACGCGGCCGTCCGGGGTCGATTCGCCGTGCTTGATGCCCAGCTTCTTCTCGCAGTGGCGCACGATGTCCTCGGCGCCATTGAGCCAGCAGCTGATGTTGGTGCAGATGGCCACGTTGTTGCGGCCCACCTTCTCGGTCTCGAACATCGAGTAGAAGCTGGCGACCTCGTAGGCCCACACCGGCGGCAGGTCCAGGTACTTGGCCACGCCGGCGATCAGCTCGTCGGTCAGCCAGCCCTCATTCTGCTCCTGGGCCGCATGCAGGCCCTGCAGCACGGCAGAGCGCTTGCGGTCCGGCGGGAACTTGGACAGCCAGTGATCGATGTGAGCGCGGGTCTTGTCGCTCAGCACCACCATCGGGTCGACGTCGCGCGCCGCCTCGAAATTACCTGTCGCCTTCATCGGCCGACCTCAGCGAAATGCATAACGTGAAATTCCAGGAACTGCGGCGCCGGCTTGCGCCGGCTGCCTGCAGCAGGCGTTGGCGTGGCAGACGGCATTACCGGTCAACCTCGCCGAACACCAGATCGTAGGTACCGATCATCGCCACCACGTCGGCCAGCATGTGGCCGCGCACGACCGAGTCGATCGAGGACAGGTGGGCGAAGCCCGGCGCACGCAGGTGCACGCGGAAGGGCTTGTTGGCGCCGTCGGAAACCAGGTAGCAGCCGAACTCACCCTTCGGGGCCTCCACCGCCGAGTAGGTCTCGCCGGCCGGCACGCAGTAGCCTTCGCTGAACAGCTTGAAGTGGTGGATCAGCGCTTCCATGTCGTCCTTCATGTCCTCGCGGCTGGGCGGAGCGACCTTGAAGTTCTTGACCATGACCGGGCCGGGGTTGGCCTTCAGCCATGCCACGCACTGCTTGATGATGCGGTTGGACTCACGCATCTCGGCGACGCGGACCAGATAACGGTCGTAGCAGTCGCCTTCCTTGCCCAGCGGAATGTCGAAATCAACGGCATCGTACTTGGCATACGGACGCTTCTTGCGCAGATCCCAGGCGATGCCCGAGCCGCGCAGCATGACGCCGGTCATACCCCACTGGTGCGCCAGTTCCGGGGTGACCACGCCGATGCCGACGGTGCGCTGCTTCCAGATGCGGTTGTCGGTCAGCAGGGTTTCGTACTCGTCGACGCGACCCGGGAACTCATTGGTGAAGTTCTCCAGGAAATCCAGCAGCGAGCCCTCGCGCGAAGCATTGAGCTGCTTCAGCGCCTTGCCCTTGTGCCAACGGGATTCCTTGTACTTCGGCATGTGGTCCGGCAGGTCGCGGTAGACACCGCCCGGACGGTAGTACGCCGCGTGCATGCGCGCGCCGGAAACCGCTTCGTAGCAGTCCATCAGCTCTTCGCGCTCGCGGAAGGCATACAGCATCACCGCCATCGCGCCCAGGTCGAGCGCGTTGGAACCCAGCCACATCAGGTGGTTGAGGATGCGGGTGATCTCGTCGTACATGGTACGGATGTACTGCGCACGCTCCGGCGCTTCGATGCCCATCAGGGTCTCGATCGCGCGCACGTAGGCGTGCTCGTTGCACATCATCGACACGTAATCCAGGCGATCCATGTAACCGATCGACTGGTTGAACGGCTTGGACTCGGCCAGCTTCTCGGTACCACGATGCAGCAGGCCGACGTGCGGGTCGGCGCGCATGATGGTCTCGCCGTCCATCTCCAGGATCAGGCGCAGCACGCCATGCGCGGCCGGATGCTGCGGGCCGAAGTTCATGGTGTAGTTGCGGATTTCCTGCCGGCTTTCGGCGGCATTGCTGGCGAACGCTTCGCCGGCCTGGTGTACGTGGCTCACTTCACTGCCTCCTGCGCGCGCTCGCCGGCTGCGGTCTGCAGACGGGCGTCGTCGCGGATCACGCGCGGCACGCCGACACGCGGCTCAACCGAGGTGACCGGTTCGTAGATCACGCGCTTCTTTTCTTCGTCGTAGCGCACTTCGACATTGCCGATCAGCGGGAAGTCCTTGCGGAACGGATGGCCGACGAAACCGTAGTCGGTCAGGATCCGGCGCAGGTCCGGGTGGCCTTCGAAGATCACGCCATACAGATCGAACGCTTCGCGCTCGAACCAGTTCAGGCCCGGCCAGATGCCGGTCAGCGAGGACACCACCGGCAGTGCTTCGTCAGGTGCGAAGCAGCGCAGGTGCATCATCAGGTTGTGCTGGTACGAGCGCAGCTGCGCCACCACGGCAAAGCGCTGGGTCGGCATGTGCTGCGGGCGAGCGCCTTCGGCACTCTCCTCGCTGGGGAACTCGCCCCACGCGAAGCGGCCCTGCGCCTTGCCCTCGACGCCGCGGCTGAAGCCGTGCGAGGACACGTCGGCGGTGTCCCATTCGTCGGAGCCATAGCCCAGGTAGTCCACGCCGCAGAGGTCCACGGCCTGCTCGAAACCAAACTCGTCACGCAGCGCCAGGGCGGTGGCGTGCCACTCGGCGGCAGGCACTTCCAGCGTCACTTCGCCGCGGGGTTCGACCACGATGACCTTCGCACCAGCGAAACGTGCGGAGAGTCGGTCGATGAAGGATGCTTGCTCTGCCATGGGGGCTTGGCGCGCTCTTGTCAGGTGAAGGGGTCAGCGGGCGATGGTCTGTGTACGCCAGATCTTCTTCTGCAGCTGCAGGATCCCGTACACCAGCGCCTCGGCGGTCGGTGGGCAGCCCGGGACGTAGACGTCCACCGGCACCACGCGATCACAGCCGCGCACGACAGAATAGGAATAGTGGTAATAACCACCGCCATTGGCACAGCTGCCCATGGAGATCACCCACTTGGGGTCGGGCATCTGGTCGTAGACCTTGCGCAGTGCCGGGGCCATCTTGTTGACCAGCGTACCGGCGACGATCATCACGTCGGACTGGCGCGGCGACGGGCGGAACACCACGCCGTAACGGTCCAGGTCCAGGCGCGCGGCGCCGGCGTGCATCATCTCCACGGCACAGCAGGCCAGGCCGAAGGTCATCGGCCACATCGAGCCGGTACGCGCCCAGTTCAGCAGGGCGTCGACGCTGGTGGTGACGAAGCCTTTTTCCAGCAGGGGATTGTCGCCTTCCGGCCGCAGGATGTCATCAACCCGCCCTTCCGGGGTCGGATTGTTCATCAGGCCATCGAGCGTCTGAATCACTCCCATTCCAGCGCTCCCTTCTTCCAGACGTAAATGAAACCGAGGAACAGCATGCCGACGAACAGGCCCATGGTGACCAGCGAACGGGCACCCAGCTCCATGAAGACCTGGGTCCACGGCACGATGAAGATGATTTCCAGGTCGAAGACGATGAACTGGATCGCGATCAGGTAATAGCGCACATCGAACTTCATGCGCGCGTCTTCGAACGCCTCGAAGCCGCACTCGTACGGCGAGAGCTTTTCCAGATCAGGGCGACGGGGACCGAGGAGTCGGCCGACCAGCATCAGCACGACGCCGATACCGGTGGCAACGATCAGAAACAGCAGAGACGGCAAATATTCGGCCAGCACAGCGATTCTCTCTTGCCTCTGCCGCTGCGCCTGCAGGCGCTTTGGCATGGGGGAGTGGACGGAAATCACCCTGGCGCATTGCGCGCCAGGTGAACCCGCTTTACTTACAAATGGTGCCCAAGAGGGGACTCGAACCCCTACGACTTGCGTCGCTACCACCTCAAGGTAGTGCGTCTACCAATTCCGCCACCTGGGCAAACGATCACATCAGACTATCTTCCCGATGCGCCGCGTATTGTAACCGGCTTCAGTCTTTCTGGGAGCCTTCCGACGGCTTTTCTTCACCAGAAACCGAAGATTCCGCCTGAGCCGGCACAGTCGCCGCCGGAACCGGGGCTGCCGGGACCTCATCGGCCTTCGGAACGGCCGGCAGTTCGCCTGCAGGGGCGGCCGGAGCGCTGGCCGCCGGGGCGGACATCAGACCCAGATCCTGCTCGGCGGCAGGACGGCTGCCGTGGCCGGCATACCAGGCCATGAAGAGACTGATGCCGAAGAACACCACGGCCAGCCACTTGGTCGACTTGGACAGGAAGTTCGAGGCGCCACGCGCACCGAACACCGTTCCCGAGGCACCGGCACCAAAGCCCGAACCAGCCGCTGCGCCCGAGCCACGCTGCATCAGGATCAGCGCGATCATGGCTACGGCAACCAGCACGTAGACGACATTGAGGATCAACATCAGCATTGGAAATCCGCCCTCGGACAATACTTCTAGGATTTAGTTCGCGGCCGCCGCCTTCGCGATGGCCAGGAAGTCCGCGGCCACCAGGGAGGCGCCACCGACCAGCCCACCATCGACATCCGGCTGCGCGAACAGTTCCCCGGCATTGTCGGGCTTCACGCTGCCGCCGTAAAGAATGGGCAGTGAATCAGCAATTCTAGCATCGATGCGCGCGACTTCGCCACGGATGAACGCGTGCACCTGCTGCGCCTGCTCCTTGCTCGCGGTGCGGCCGGTGCCGATCGCCCAGACCGGCTCGTAGGCGACCACGGCGCTGGCGAAGCCGTCGGCACCGACGAGATCCAGCACCGGCGCCAGCTGGCTGGCGATGACCGATTCGGTCTGTCCGGCCTCGCGCTGCTCCAGGGTCTCACCCACGCACAGTACCGGCACCAGGCCGGCATGCAGGGCAGCGGCGAACTTGCGGGCAACCAGTTCGCTGCTCTCGTGGTGGTACTGGCGACGCTCGGAATGTCCAACCAGGCCGTAACGGGCACCGACCTCGTGCAGCATGGCCGCACACACTTCGCCGGTGTAGGCCCCCTTCTCGTTGCTGCTCACGTCCTGGGCACCGAAGGTCATGCCGGTCGCGCCGAACTCCTCGACCAGCTCGCCCAGGTACGGCAGCGGCGGCAGGATGACGACATCGACCCCGTCCAGCGGCAGTCCCGCAGCCACCTGCCCCAGCAGTTCATTGGCGAATTGACGGCTGCCGTGCAGCTTCCAGTTTCCGGCGACGATCTTGCGGCGCATGAGCGGGTGGCTCCTGTGTGAAGTCAGCCGGTCATGATACCCGTTACGGCAAAAATCCGTTTCCGTGTAAGCGGTTACATGGATTTCCAGCCAACGGCGCGGCCCCTCGTGGCGGGGGTGGGGTTGGTCGCGGGGAGCCCCGGGTAGTTGATCGGCCTGGCCGGGCGGGCGGGACTGCGCAGGGGACGCTGCAAGTACGTCCCTGTAAGCTCGATCGCCGCATCCATGCGGCTCACGCCCCTGCGCAGCCCCACCCGCCCGGCTTCTGACACATTCCGGCGGTTCCGCCCGCCACGGAAAGAGAAAAGAAGATCAAAGGCAAAAGCGGCATTGCGGGTGACTGCCGGGGTGGGGTCCGGAGCTCCTCCCCCCCCCCCCCCCCTCTTTGCGGTGGGGGGGGGGGGGGTGGGGGGGGGGGGGGGGGGGGGGGGGGGGGGGCGCCCCCCCCCCCCCCGTTTTGTTTTCCCCCCCCCCCCCCCCCCCCCCCCCCCCCCCCCCCGCCTCCCCACGGAAC
>NZ_JBRRES010000042.1:0-30815 GCF_056760395.1 Stenotrophomonas sp. STEN009
CCCGGACCACACCCTCCTCCCGGGGCCCCACCCCCCCGGCCCCCCCCCAAAAACCCCAACCCCCCCTCCCCCCGCCGCCCCCCCCCCCCCCCCCCCGCCCCGCCGGCCCCGGCCCCCCCCCGCCCCCCCGGCGAGCGCGCAGCGCGGGCGTCGTGCCTCAACCCCCACCCAGGGCGTGCACGATCTCCACCACGTCACCTTCGGCAAGGCGATGCTCGCCATGGCGGCTGCGGCTGACGATCTCGCCATTGACCTCGACCGCCACCCGGCGCTGCAGCAGCTGCTCGGCCTCGAGCAGGTCATGGAGGGTTGCCGAAGCGTGCAGGGTGCGGGGTTCGCCGTTGAGCTGGATGTTCATGGCGGCATTGTCGCGTATGGCCCGTCAGGATGGAAACCATCCGTTCCTCCGCACGGCGCCCGCATCGGCGCAGCCTGCGATTGGCGGGCTGCGCGGCGATTCATGCGGCGGCGCAGCGTGAGCAATCGTCGGTGCGGTGAAACCATTCACCGTGCGCCGGCGTACGCACGCCGGATCCTCAATGACGTCCCCACAGGAGTTCTTTACATGCTGCTCAGCAAACGCCCGATCCGCTCCCTGATGGCGGCCGCGATCGCACTGGCCGCGGTTCCGGCCATGGCAGGCGAATCCCCTTACTCGCACGCGGTGTTCTTCGGCGACAGCCTGACCGACGCGGGCTATTTCCGGCCGCTGCTGCCCCCGGCAACACAGCAGGTCACCGGCCAGTTCACCACCAATCCGGGCTGGGTCTGGTCGCAGCAGGTCGCCAACTACTACGGCCTGAACGGAACGCCCAATGGCAACGGCCAGAACGGCGACAACTATGCCGCCGGCGGTGCGCGCGTGTCGGTGGAGGTCACTGGTGCCCTGGGGCCCATTCCGTCGCTGAAGACGCAACTCACCCGCTACCTGGCCGCAAATGGCGGCAAAGCCGATGCCAACGCGCTGTACACCGTCTGGGGCGGCGCCAACGACCTGTTCGCGGCCGCTGCGGCGCCGGCACAGGCGCAGGCCATCATCGGCGCGGCCGTCACCGACCAGATCGCCCTGGTCGGCGCGCTGAAGCAGGCGGGCGCCCAGTACGTGCTGGTGCCGAACCTGCCCAACGTCGGCCTGACGCCGTCCTTCCGTGGCCCCAATGCCGCCGCCGCCACCGCGCTGTCGGCCGGCTACAACAACGCCCTGTATGGCGGGCTGAAGCAGGCGGGCATCGAATTCATCCCGTTGGATACCTTCACGGTGCTCAGTGAAGTGGCCGCCAATCCGGCCATGTACGGTTTCACCAACGTCACCAGCACGGCCTGCACCATCGACCCGGCCAATTCGACGCAGAGCATCATCGGCTGCAACCCGACGTCCTACGTCAGCCCGGATGCCGCGAAGACCTACCTGTTCGCCGACGGCGTGCATCCGACCACGGCAGGCCATGCACTGCTGGGCCAGTACGCGGTATCCGTGCTGGAAGGCCCGCGCCTGCAGCAGGTGCTCAGCCATTCGGCGCAGACCATCGGCCGTTCGCGCGCCGACCAGGTCGGCATGCATCTGGGCGGTCGTCCGGCTGACGGCCTGTCGTGGTGGGGCGGTGTGCGCGGCGACATGCAGCGTTATGACCACGCCGATCTCTACGACGGCCTGGCGCCGGCCGGCCTGTTCGGTGTCGACTGGTCGCGTGACGGCATGGTCTTTGGCGGCTTCGGTGGCTATGGACGCATGGATGCCGATTTCGGCAACAGCCGCGGCGATTTCACCCAGTCCGACACGACGCTGGGCCTGTTCGCTGGCTGGTACGGCGAGCGTGCCTGGGTCAACGGGCAGGTCAGCTACAGCTGGCTCGACTACGACGTGACCCGCAAGGTGCAGCTGGGTCCGGCCACCCGTGAGCATGGCGGTTCGGCAGATGGCAGCAATCTCACCGCCGCCATCAATGCGGGGTACGAGTTCGGCACCGAGGGCGGCTTCCGCCACGGTCCGGTGGCTGCCGTGATCTGGCAGAAGGTGAAGATCGACGGCTATACCGAGAGCGCCGACGCCGGCACGCTGGCCACTGCGCTGGGTTACAACAACCAGGAGCTGGACTCCACTGTCGGTCGCATCGGCTGGCAGGCGCGCTTCGATGGCGGCACCTTCAAGCCCTACGTGCAGGCCACCTACGACCACGAGTTCGAAGACACCAAGCAGGCCAGCGCCTGGCTGCAGTCCCTGCCGGAGCTGGGCAGCTACCGCGTGCCGGGCCTGAAGTTCGACAAGGACTACGCCACCGTGGTGCTGGGCGCCCGCACGGAGCTGTTCGGGCTGCAGAGCAACATCGGCCTGAGCACCTCCACCGCGCAGAAGCGTGCACGTGACGCGACGCTGTTTGCCAGCTTCAGCGGCAGTTTCTGACGAACGCACCTTCCCAGGCCCCGCAAGGGCCTGGGAAGGCTGCATGGCAGCACCGAGCCATGCCCGGCGCATGCGGTGGCCACCATTGCGCAACACCGGCCCGACCGCATAGACTTTCACCACGCGACGCGGGCGTAGCTCAATGGTAGAGCTGTAGCTTCCCAAGCTACTGACGAGGGTTCGATTCCCTTCGCCCGCTCCATGTCTCCCAACGGTTTGCGCCATTTGTGGCGCTCCGCAATATCCAGGCCGCTCCGCGATTCAGCGCGAAGAAGCAGCCTGTGCCCTCTCTGGGCCCACGCGTAGCCGCTCAGGACCGCGCGATGAATTTTCGGATGATTCTGCGGTTCCAGGCGAAGGCAGTTTCTGTCGCTTTTGACCGGAGCCGCCCGTGTCCACCAGACATCGGAAGCCGACCACAATCGCGTCTGCGGCATACGGGGCGGGAGAGGATGGCAATCACCTCCTGCCTCCCGTAGTTTGCCGATGCACACACACGGAGTCATATGATGGAACACAATGAGCAGTCGAAGCAGGAAGCTGGCCGTGGCCCCGATCATCTTGTACCGGTTCGGCCTGTTGGCGTGATTGTGTTTGCGTTTCTTGCCGCCATTGCGGCGTTTCTGGCGGGCGCGAACATCCTTCTTGGCTTTTTCCCCCCGCATCTTCTGGAGGGCGCAGCGGTCGCATTCGGGCTTCTCGCATTCGTGCTGGCCAAGAGAGCCGGTCTTCGATAGCTGCCGGCACGCTGCGGCGGCCGACCTGCATGGCCCAGATTCGTATCGCGCTGCGTCTCATCATCAAGTGGCTGCCGTTGCTGACGCTGGTGGCGGTGTGCCTCGTGTGGTGGTCGCCATTGGGTGTGGTGGCTGGACTGGCGGCCGGCGGCGCCGTCGGCAGCGTGCTACGGCGTTTCCCACTCATTGGCGCCGACGCCGGAGGCGCGACGCTGCGCTCGGAGCCGCTGCAGCCCTTCGCCACGGAGCCGCCCTCTGACGATGTGCTGTTGGGTTACGGTGAGATTGGGATGGGAGGGCCCGTTTTCAGCACGCAGATGTTGCGTGACGGCGCCATCGTCGATGGTATCGATGTTTCAGGGGGCCAGGGCTGCAGCGCCGGGTGGTTTGATCTGGAAGGCACATCGTTGCGTCTTGCTCACGCCTGGATCCGATACCGCCAGGTCGTGATGGTTTATGACGAGCGGCGCAAGGTGCTGATGCAACTGCCGGGTCTACTGCCGCATGAACTTCACCAAGCCCTGGATGGGCACCGGCGGCAGTACGGTGATCGTGCTGCCGCCGACTGGGTGCGCAGCCTGCCTGGCGAGCGGACGCAACTCCAGGCCTACCATGGACTGTGGCTGGCACCCGATCATCCGGCGTTGGCCGACCCGCCGCAGTCGCAGCTGCGTCATGTGCTGCCCGACGGCCGCATTCTGCGGGCTTCGCTGCTGCTGCCGGACGATCTGCGCTTGACGGCCCACCCTGAGCTGTTCTCCAAGGTAAGGCCCTATGCGCTGCAGCTGGACAATGTCGACAGTGAACGGCATGTCTGCGACTTGAAGCGGGTGATGGTCAGTCCTGGCGACCAATGCCTGGTGGTGCGCGGCGTAGTGTTGCGCGAGGACATGCGGCCGCTCGGGGGCATCTGGCTGGTCCACCAGCATGGTCAGTGGCAGGCCATAAGCACGAGCGCGTGGGCAAGGGTGGAGACGTCCCGTGAATCCGTCTCGGTGGATGTGCTGGACGTGAGCGATGATGGCATCGTGCAGTGTGAGGCCTACACGGAGACGTGGGACGGCAGTACGATGCATCGCCAAGCTGTCACCTATGCCTGCCTGGAGCTGGCATTGGAGTGGCGGGAGACAGCGCTGATCGTGCATGCACGCAACGGACGCTTCCCACTCCGCGTAACACGTCGCTGATCGGCGGCCTCCTTCACGCACCTGAGGCAATCATCCGCCCGCCACACGGCCGCGCTATGCTGCGCGCCTGCCGACCGATCCCGCCGCGATGAAGCTCGCCATCCTGTCCCGCAACAGCTCCCTGTATTCCACCCGCCGGCTGGTCGAGGCGGGGCGTGCGCGCGGCCACACGGTGCGCATCCTCGATCCGCTGCGCTGCTACATGCGCATCGCTGCCGACGGATTCTCGATGCACTACAAAGGGCGGCCGATGACCGGTGTGGACATGGTCATTCCGCGCATCGGTGCGTCGATCACGCGCTATGGCACTGCGGTCCTGCGCCAGTTCGAGCTGATGGGCGCGCGTACGCCCAATCCGTCCGACGCGATCCTGCGCTCGCGCGACAAGCTGCGCGCGCATCAGCTGCTGGCGGCCAAAGGCATCGACATGCCGGTCACGGTGTTCGGCGACAACCCCGATGACACCGTCGATCTGCTGTCGATGCTGGGGCCGCCGCCGCATGTGGTGAAGCTCAACGAAGGAACGCAGGGGCGCGGCGTGATCCTGACCGAAAAGGCCAGTGCCTCGCGCGGGATCGTCGAGGCGCTGCGTGGCCTGTATGCCAACTTCCTCATGCAGGAGTTCATCGGTGAGGCCAAGGGGGCCGATCTGCGCTGTTTCGTGGTCGGCGACCAGGTGGTGGCTTCGATGCAGCGGCAGGCACCCGAAGGCGACTTCCGCTCCAACCTGCACGCCGGCGGCACCGCCGTGGCGGCCAAGGCCAGCCGCGCCGAACAGCAGGTCGCGGTGCGCTCGGCCAAGGCACTGGGGTTGTCGGTCTGCGGCGTCGACCTGATCCGCTCGCAGCGGGGGCCGCTGGTGCTGGAGGTCAACTCGACCCCGGGCCTGGAAGGCATCGAGGCAGCCTGCGGGGTGGACGTGGCCATGCGCATCATCGAGCACGTCGAGAAGCTGAAAAAATCCTGATTTTTCAGTAAGTTGAGATTCTCTTTGGGCGGCGAGACGCTGCTTTAACATGCCTTTAATCGGTGCGGGCGTAGGCTTCAGCGAACCGCAGCTCTGCCTCTCAGCAGGATCGGTATCGGGATACGACTTCAGGCCCAGGCGGGTGCACCGCCTGGGCCTTTTTTATGCGCGTCCGTAGGCCACGCGCCACTTGTGGCGGCCCGGAGGCGCTCGTAGAGTTGGGCCTTCGTTCCGATGGACCGGGAGGTAGGCGATGTATCGCGTCACGATGATCGCGTTGGTGCTGTGCCTGTCGGGCGCTGCTGTCGCCAAGACAGAGAAGAGCGCCCTGCAGATGGATCGCCAGGCTCCGGTTGCCGGCCAGGTCCAACAGGTCGAGAAGGCGCTACAGGCGCCGGAGTACGCCGAACTGAGCGCCGATGACCGCAGCCAGATCCAGCAGGCGCTGGCCCGCATCACCCAGCGCATGGGGGGCCGGCAGCGGGTCGATGAGCTGCCGCCGCAGATACAGGCGCAGGTGTTCAACGACCAGGAGCGGGTCAACCAGCTGCTCGCCCGCGCGCACGACGACAGCCGCCAGGTCTGCACCTACCAGCGCACCACCGGCAGCAACATGCCCAAGGGCCGTTGCCTGACTGTCGCCGAACGTCGCCGCATCGAAGAAAAGGGCAAGGCGCTGATCAATGACCAGCGCACGTTCAACAATCTCAACCCTGCCAGCAACCGGTAGGCCGTCCGCCGCCCCCACGCGTGGCACTTGCTGGCGTGAAGGTGGTGCGAATACAGTCGGCTCTCAACTCAGACAAGGATCCGTTTGCCATGAAGTCCCTCCTTTTGCCTGCGCTCCTGTTCTCCGGATTGGCCCTGGCCGCCACCGCTTCCGCATCCAAGCAGGGCGGCGAGGTCTTTGCCTCCGGCAAGCCGCTGCAGCAGCAGCTCGAGCGCATCGAAGTCGAACTCAACGACGGCGAGACCTACAGCGAGCTGACGATGGCCGACCGCAGCCGGGTCCGCGAAGCGCTGGTGCGCCTGCGCGCTGCCGTGGAGCAGTACCCGAACCGGGATCTGATGCCTGAACGGGTACGAACCGATGTCATCAACGACCAGCAGGTCGTGAACACGGTTTTGACACAGTCACGTGAAGATAGTCGTCTAATATGCCAACGTGAGAAAGCCACGGGTTCGAACCGGCACACGACGCAGTGCATGACTGTCGCCGAGCGCGCCCGGCAGAAGGACAAGGCACAGCGTGATATGGGCCAGGCCCAGCGCGTCGGAAAATTCGTCAACTAGAGGTGACAGTGAGAATCCTGGTAATCGAAGACAACAGCGACATTGCGGCCAATCTGGGCGACTACCTCGAGGACCGGGGCCACACCGTGGACTTCGCCGCCGATGGCGTGACCGGACTGCATCTGGCCGTAGTGCACGAGTTCGACGCGATCGTGCTGGATCTCAACCTGCCGGGAATGGACGGAATCGAGGTCTGCCGCAAGCTTCGCAACGAAGCGCGCAAGCAGACCCCGGTGCTGATGCTGACCGCTCGTGACTCGCTGGACAACAAGCTGGCGGGTTTTGATTCCGGTGCGGACGACTACCTGATCAAGCCGTTCGCGTTGCAGGAAGTGGAAGTGCGTTTGAACGCGCTGTCCCGACGTGGCAAGGGGGTGCAGACCCGCGTGCTGGAAACCGGCGACCTGGAGTACAACCTGGACACGCTGGAAGTGCGCCGCCAGGGCAAGCTGCTGCAGCTCAACCCGACCGCACTGAAAATCCTGCAGGCGCTGATGGAAGCGGCGCCGGCCGTGGTCACCCGCCAGGAACTGGAAACCCGCGTGTGGGGCGAGGAGCTGCCCGACTCGGATTCGCTGCGCGTCCATATCCACGGTCTGCGTGCCGTGGTCGACAAGCCGTTCGAAGTGCCGCTGATCCAGACCCGCCATGGCATCGGATACCGCATCGCCACCCCGGAAAGCTGATCCCGTGGCAACCAAGGGGGAGCGCCGGCGCACGCCGTATCGGCGCCGCCTGCGCAGTCGAATCATCGTGTCATTCGTGTTGTTGGGCTTCTGCCTGACAACACTGTTCGCGTTCGCTACCAACTGGGCACGCCTGCGCGTGGAGAACCAGCTGGTGGAGGAGCTGATGAACCGCAACATCGACGAGTATGCGCGGCGCTATTACGAGCATCCCGGGCACAACCCGGATGCGCCGGTGCTGCAGATCCGGGCGTACGCGTATTCCAAGGACAAGTTCGACCGGGTGCGCGAAGAGCGCGCGCAATGGGCGGGCTTTGCCGATGGCATCCACAGCGTCAGTGGCGATGAACACGGAGAGCCCTATTCCTACAAGCTGGCCGTGCGAAAAACGCCCGACGCTTGGTTCTTCCTCGCCTATGACATGACCGACAGCATGCGCGGTGGCAAGCAGCTCAACCGCGCACTGGTGCTGTCGGTGCTGGTGTTCAGCCTGCTGTCGCTGGTGCTGGGCTGGTGGTCGGCCTCGAAGGTGATGAAGCCGGTATCGGACCTGGCGGCCCGCCTGCGCGCCTACCGGGGCGGCACCAGCGAGCCTGAGCCGCTGGCGCCGCGCTTCCCCGACGACGAAGTGGGCCAGCTGGCCCAGGCGCTGGACGACTACTCCTCGCGATTGACCGAAGTGGTGCAGCGCGACCGTGAGTTCAATGCGGACGTCAGCCACGAACTGCGCACGCCGCTGGCGGTGATCCGCGGTGCCACCGAGCTGCTGCTGACCCGTCCCGGCCTGGATGAAAAGGTGCTGCAGCGCCTGCAGCGCATCCAGCGTGCCGAGCAGCAGTGCAGTGATCTGATCGGCGCTTTGCTGCTGCTGTCGCGGAACGAGCGGGGGCAGGGCACCAGCAATGTTGCCCGTGTGGCCGAGCAGCTGCTGGACGCGCACCGCGCGCAGCTGGGTGGCAAGCCGCTGGAACTGGCGCTGGAGGGCGAGCGCAACCTGGTGATCGACGCGCCCGAGGCCGCGCTTTCGGTGGCGCTGGGCAACCTCATCGGCAACGCGGTGAAGTACTCGCAGGATGGCGAAGTCCGCGTGCACGTAGGGTCCAACTCGGTCTCGGTCACCGACAGTGGTCCGGGCCTGAGCGAGGAAGATGCGGCCAAGCTGTTCCAGCGCGGTTACCGCGGTACGCACGCGGGCCACTCGCAGGGCGGCGGCATCGGCCTGTCGATCGTCAGCCGCCTCTGCGACCTGTACGGCTGGCAGGTCAGCGTGCGCCCCGGGGGCGAGCGCGGCGTGATCGCAACGCTGACGTTCTCGCCCAGGCCGCTGTAGCAGATCCTTTGCCTGCGGAGCAGGGCCCGGCCCTACGGGGACGCCTCTTCCAGGGCGTCGCTGTCGCTAACGGCATGAACGCATCTGTTCTGCACGGCCAGACACCCGGCGCGCGCACGCTCTGCCGCGTCCGCTGCGTGTCCGATCTCACGGTTCCGGATAGTCATAGGGCAGTTGACGCTTTTACCTCCTGATTGCCGGACGTGCAGATGGCCAAGATGCCAGTCCGCGCACTCTGCCGGCTGCCAGGAGCATCGCCATGTCGCATCGCATCCGTTACCCCAACCTGCATCAACTGGTCGGTGATTCGATCAGCCAGTTGTCTCCGGACGTCGCCCAGCGCGTCGAGGACGTACTGTCCCGCTGCGACGGCCAGATGCCGGCCCAGCAGGCGCCAGTCGACGCCGGCGGCGTCAGCGCCGACGCAGCGCAGCCTGCCGATCTCAGGCGCGCCGTCGAAGGTCTCGGCACCCTGACCCAGGTGATGTACGCCGCGCACATCGCGCGCACGCGGGGTGGCCAGCAGAACGTGCTGCCACCGGGCGCGATGGAAGGCCTGATTCTGGCCGCGCGGGAACTGACGTGTCACGTGCAGCAGCAGCTGCAGGCCGAGAGAATCAGGGGGACAGCCACATTGCAGTGATGGCCGGGGACGCCGCAACGACGATTCTGCAACGCCGGGCACGTGCCCGGCGTCAGCTCGCGGCCAGCGCCAGGCGCAGCAAACGTCATCGCAGGTCATGCCTGCCGAGGGAGCTGTCATGCATCATCGATCATCATCATTCACTGCCGCATGCGAGGCGTCTTCGCGTGTCCATCGGTTCTGCGGGCCGACCGCCACGCGGCTGATTGTCGAGCGATGGCATGGGCACGAGTCGTTGTCTGGGGAGTTGCGCTGCCAGATCGACCTGTTGGGTGACGAACACGAACAGGATCTGGACGACTGGTTGACGCGGCCCGCAAGCATCACCACCCGCCTTCCGGAAGGAGGAGAGGTCGTCCGCGTCGGACTGATCCGCAGCGTTGAACGTGTGGCCTGTGTTGGCAGTCTGGTGCGTTACCGCGTCCATCTGGCGGACTGGACAGCCTGGCTGCACGACAGTCGCCACAGTCGAGTATTCCAGGATGAGGACGTCGCCAGCATCATCGATACCGTGCTTTCGGAACACGCACCCCTTGCACACTGGTGCTGGCACGCTGGCAGCCCGAGTACGCTGGACCGGCGGTGCCGGGGGTATCGGGTGCAGTATCGCCAGTCGGACATGGCGTTCCTGCAGCAGCTGATGGCCGAGGAAGGACTGGGCTGGTGCATTCGAGCACGGCCTGAGGCGCCGGGTGGACACACGCTGATGATCATTGGCGACAGCACGCAATGCAGCGTCCTCCCGGGTCTTCGGCGGGTGCACCGGACGCAGCGGGTGGTGGACAGCCCGGGCATCGCGTTCCTGCATGAGTCCCGCAGGGTGGTGCCAACCCGAATGACACGCGTGACGGACAATGACGATGCGTTCCGTGTGACATCGGCAAGCCTGCCCGTGCGTGACGCGGCGGATGGTCCTTTGGAAGACTACTCGCCAGCACGCCACGCGGCGTGGCAGACCACACGTGAAGCACTGGCCGAGGTGATGCGGGAGGCTGAAGCGGCACTGTGCGACCAACGGCGCTGGACGGGCGAGGGGACCGAGCCGGACTTCGAGCCGGGCGAGGCATTCGAGGTGCTGCCGGTGCCGGGTCAGAGAGCGGCGCCCGCGCTGTTGCTTACGGCAGTGAACCATGCCGGAGTCAATCTGCTGCCGTCGGTGGCCGAACTACAGCAGGACCTGCCGGCCTGCACGCTGCCCGATACCGTGCCAGCAGCACGCGCGCAGGCACTGGGGTACGCAAACCGGTTCCAGGCCATCCCGCTTGAGCAGCGGTGGCGACGTCGGTTGGAGGACCCGGATTATCGTCCCACCGCGCCTGGACCACAGTTGGCCACCGTGCTGGGCGGCGACGACGGCGCACCGTTGCACATGGACAGCGCAGGGCGCATCCGTGTGCGGTTTGGCTTCGCCACCGATGGCAGGGCGGAAAGTGGATGGCTGCGTGTCGCCCAGCGCTTCGCCGGTCCTGGCGTTGGCAGCCAGTTCCTGCCCCGCGTGGGTCAGGAGGTAGTGGTGGACTTCATCAACGGAGACATCCGCAGGCCCCTCGTGGTCGGTGCGCTCTACAACGGTCGCGGGGAATCGCGTCCGGATGCCTTGGCACTGGCCAGTGATGCGACCTCCAGCGCCCAGAACAATCTGGCCGGTGGTCAGGCGCCACGTTGGCATGCCGCTGGCGCCGGCGAATGCGCCCAGCGCAACGCGGGTGCAATCTGGGGCATCAGTTCGCAGAGCTGGGACGGCCAGGGGGGCAGCAGCCTCGAATTCGACGACAGCGACAGCCAGCTGCAGGTCAGGCTGGGTACCACCCAGCGCCACAGTTCACTCAGTTTGGGTCAATTGCGTCACCAGCAGCACAACTATCGCGGCAGCCTGCGCGGAAACGGATACGAGCTGCGTAGCGACGCATGGGGAGCGGTACGTGCCACGGCAGGTCTGTGGCTGGACAGCACGGCGCGAACTTCCAGTGATCCCGCGGGTCTGCGGATGGCACCGGTTGCGCTGCTGCGGCAGACCCTGGTGCTGGGACAGACGTTTGATGACGCAGCGCGGCGGCACCAGACGATACGACTGCGCGGTTGTGTCCGGCAGGCCAGCGGCTCATCGGTGTTGCAGGTTCTGGCCGACAGCGTGGCAGCGTCGCGGAGCATCAGCACCGCCGGTGAGCAGGTCCCCGCCACACGGTCGCCCGTGCTGGGCCTGTCGGCACCGACTGGCATCTGCCAGGTGGCCGGTCAGGCGTTTCAGATGGGAGTTCGGGACTGCACGCTGTTGGCCAGTGGCGGCAGCTCCGCGGCCATCGTCGTCGGCCATGCCCGCTGGCAGGGACGCCAGGCCATCGGTGTATTGGCCGGTGCGGCGCACCGCGCGGATCAGACGGGTTTGAGCGTAGTGGCCGGCGAACAACAGCTTGACCTGCAGGCCCAGGCCGACGCGGTGCTTCTGCAGTCACGGGCCCGTCTGCGGGCGACAAGCGGCCAAGGCGAGGTGCAGCTGGCGGCCGGTCGCGCCCTGCACATCGCCACTGCGGAGGGTGCCGCGATCACGCTGACTGATGGACATCTGCGGGTGACGTGCCCGGGTACGCTGACCTTCAGGGCGGGCCGGCGGACCTTCGTCGGTCCGGCGCAGGAACTGTTTCCCCTGCCGCAGTTCCCGCAGACGATCTGTGTGGAGTGCCTGCAGAAGGCGATGCAGGCCGGATTGCCATGGTCCTTGAAGAATGGTTGAGCCTGCCTGGATTGACCCATGGCAGCACACCGGGCTGCCGTGGCAGGGCACTGACGAAGAGACGGCAAACGCCCTGCCTGCACATGTTCTAGTGGACAGGGCATTCGCGCCGACTGCCTGCGAATCGCTGCACGCGCTGTCAGCCAGCATCCAGCCACTGTTCAAGCATCGCTACGCGGGCGAGGGCCTGGACCGCTTGTCGCCCTGCCTGCTCACCCTTCCCGATGATGCCCGCGCACGCGAGCGGTGCTGGCAGGCGCTGTTGGGCCTGAGCCTTGGTGCGCCAATGCTGTCTGTCCTGCGTACTACAGCCGAACCGGGGGCGCTGATCCACCACCTGCGACGCATCTGGGAAGCCGAGTCCAGCGTGGGAGAGCCCTGGCTGCTGCGTTGGGCTGACGGGAGAGCGGCAGCCGTCCTGCTTGAAGCGTTGGATGGAGATCAACGCAGACGTGTGCTGGCCGGACTGCAGGACTGGTATCTGCCCACCCGTACAGGAGGCTGGATGCGCGTGGCAGGCGCCGGGGGACCACTGTTCGCTATCGATGCCAGCCCCTTGATGTTCACCGCCGTACAGGAAGCGGCACTACGCCGGCAGAGCCAGGCCGATGCCATCGCCCGCTTCGTGCTGCAGCGGCCATCACTGCGACCGGACGACATGATGCCTTCACATGTACATCGTTGTGCGGAAGTCGTGCTTGCGCGCTTGGCGCGGCGCGGTATCGACCACCTGGCGCTGGCGCACCGGATGACGGTCAGGGCCGTTACCGCGTGGGATGCGCGCTCAGCCGGAGAGGACGCATGAGCCCTCGATCAGGATGGAGGGTGCTGCTGTCTGCGGTTGTACGCCGTTGCGTGCCTACGGTGGGGGCGCATGAAGTGCGGCTCATTCCCGGCGAGTCTGGTGGATGCTGCGGACTGCGAAAGGATCATACCCCGCTGTGCGGCCACAACCTGGGACCCAATTGAATGACACCCCCTGACCAAATGAAGGTCGTGACGAAATTGTTGACGAGGCTCGCCCTGATCGGTCTTGCACTGCTGGCCCTGGCAGGTGTCGTGCTCAAGTTCATGGACTTCAGCATCGGGCCGCCGCCGCCGGATCCTACGAAGCCGATCATCATTGAGCCTGATACTGGGCACGACATCACCGATGCTCCTCCGGAGATGCACCTGAAGATCGGTGTGGCCAACTACTCGGATGACGGGCTGGGCACGGTGTACATCGATGATGCCTGGGCAGGGGGGATGGAGCCACGGTCGAGTGGCAATGCAGCCACCTGCTGCGTGACCTTGCCCCGCCTCTGGCATTCCGGGCTCAAGGTCACCG
Source organism: Stenotrophomonas sp. STEN009 (assembly GCF_056760395.1). Lineage (NCBI taxonomy): Bacteria > Pseudomonadati > Pseudomonadota > Gammaproteobacteria > Lysobacterales > Lysobacteraceae > Stenotrophomonas > Stenotrophomonas sp. STEN009. The sequence continues at coordinate 13,306 of NZ_JBRRES010000042.1, forward strand.
TGGCCTACCGCACCAGCAGCATGTTATTGAAAGATCCCACAAGCTACGTTGAAAGGGAGGTCCTTGTGGCGCCCTACAAGCCCTTCCTGGATGGCTTCATCTATTTCATGTACTTCCCGGATGACCAGGTTCGAGTGGTGGCTACACCATATACTCCAGGCTATCCTGGATTCGCATATGACATTCGATTTGCCGGGCGAGAGCGTGACGAGGCCCGAATTTCACGGTTCCTTGCGGAGACGGGCTCCGAACAGGTGATTGAATGAGGGTGTCGACGCCTTTCCCTGTTTCTCGGGATCCATTGTCTTTGAATCCACGCGAGGCGGCTCGCGGTGCTGGTGCGGTCGCGGGACCTGATTCCGACTGTGGAAGCGACCTCTTCATCGGTTGCTTCTTCGACGGAACGCGAAATCACAGGCTGAATTCTCGCCGTCTGAGTAATCAAACGGAATCGAACATTGCACGACTTTTTGACGTATTTGATCGTGATCAAAGTCGTAGCCAAGGTAAGCGGGCCGTGCGATTTGCCAGCTACATCCAAGGCGTAGGCACGGAAGCGCTGAAAGAAATCGGCGACACCGGCACCGGCTGGCACGCCCGTGCCGGGGCGGCAGCGGGCTGGGGAGGCGAGGGACGAGTGAACTGGATGCTGATGCAGGTCCAGGATCACCTCCTCGATCATTTCGCAGGTATCACCGTCACCAGGGCAATGGGCTTCGAATCCACTGTTCCCGTTGCGCGGAAGATGAGCGCCGATCTCCGCTTGAGCCTGCAGGACGTGGAGCGCCTGGCTCAGGCAGCACGAATGCCGCTGTCCAACTATCTGGCCGTGAACCAAGGCGAGAAGGAGCTCGATCTGCGCAATTCGCTCAGCGGCGGCTTCTGGAACATGGTCGGTGCCTTGCAGCGCGTGCGTGGCACCCACTTGGCCCGCGCCGATCACTCATCGCGCCGGGTAGTATTGCAGGAACGCCGCGCGTTTCTCGCGAAGAAGGTGGCCCCGTTCCAGGCGCAGAATCCGCGGGTGGACCGCATCCGCCTGTCGATCTTCGGCTTCTCGCGGGGCGCGGCCGAGGCACGCGTATTCTGCAACTGGCTGGGCGATGCCTGCGATCCCGGACCGGGTCCGCTGCGCCTGTGTGGCATTCCCGTGCAGATCGATTTCATGGGCTTGTTCGATACGGTCGCTTCGGTGGGTGCCGCGCAGAGCTTCTTTGAATCGGTGTTCGACGGCCACGGCGGCTGGGCGGCAGCCGAAGACCTGCGTATTCCCGCCGATGTACGCCGCTGCGTGCACATGGTGGCCGCACATGAAGTACGGGGTTCATTCCCGGTGGACCTGGTGGATGGCACGAACTGCGAACAGATCATCTACCCTGGGGTGCATTCGGACGTAGGTGGCGGGTATGCACCGGGCGAACAGGGGCGTTCGCCGAATGACGCAGACAAGCTCTCGCAGATTCCGCTGTGCGAAATGTACAGGCACGCCTTGGCGGCAGGTGTGCCACTGTTGCCTATCGCAAAGGCACGCGTGGAGTTGCAGCGCCAGTTCGAGGTCTCTCCCGCCTTGCGCCAGCACTACAACGCCTATCTGCAGACGATGGCGCCATTCCTGCCGGGCACGAATCCCGCGTCCAAGGCCAATCGCACGGCGACGCTGATGTACGCGCACTATCGCCAGTACCTGTTGTGGCGGCGCCAGCATCTGGATGATTTCGCCAGCCTGCCCGCCTTCCAGAGGGCGTCGGCACAGGACCGTGCGGATCTGCGCGGCGGAAACACCGAGCTGGCAATGGAAGTGAGGGGGATGCGCTACAACAACGCGACACAGCGCATCCGTAATGCACCGGTAAGCACGCCGCACCACGGCATGCTCGCGTTGCCGCCCCACAAAAGCATTCCGGCAACGGACTTCGTGCAGGCGACGCTGCGCGGCCAGAAGGAGCAGCAATGGCTGGATGGTCATATCGAGCAGATATGGGCGTCGCGGCAGGTGCCACCGGAACCCGTGGCGACGTTTCTGGATGGCTACGTGCACGACTCGCGGGCCTGGTTCAAGCCGTTCGGCCTGGACGATGACGAGTGGCTGCACGTGCAGCAGCGCGAACGTGATACCTATCGGCAGCGGATGCAGGAGTTGGACGCGATGGAGCGGGCCCATCGGCAGGAGCGGGAGCGCATGCAACGGGCTGGGCAACTGTTCCAGCCGCGGGTTCCGTTGGCGATGTCGGTGCAGGAGCTGGAGGAACTGACGGCATGGCGCAAGCACCCCGAGAATTATGACGACGCCCTGCAGCTGACGGGGCGCGAGTACAACTGGCAGTGGGGCTACCTGCGCTGGCGCACCTGCTATCTCAACCCGCCCGGTGTGGCCGTTGCGGAAGCGGCATTGCGCAGGGGGAGTGCTGTGGAAGATGCGGCGGCCTAGAAGGTCAGGCAGCGTGTGCTCGGCCTGACGGATGCTCCGCGTCGCGCGGGTTGTCGCAACCGGCGCGCACGGTGCGGCGGTATCACTTCATCAGCAAGGCCCATCACGACAAGTGCGTGATGCGTGCCGCGCCCTCGGCGTGCACCACTGCGCGAATCACTACAGCCACCCGTAGCTTGGCAATTCCCTTACAGAAAAGCGCTTCGCTGGATGGCGTGATGGCGGGGGCGGGACGGGTGCCCCGGCCGGGATTGGCGTCCTGAAAAAGACCGACATTCAGCAATCTATCGGTGGGCGAAGGTCCATCGTGGAAAATGCACCGCATGCCTAGTCAACGGCGGGCGGTGCGTGGGGATTCATCAGAATCCGCTGGAGCTTCTTTGCTGAATGTTGGTCTCCGGTACGCCAACCCGCACCGTCCGCCACCTTGCATCTGCAGGTGGCCTGCCGTCTGCGAGGAGCCTCACCATGTCCGCACGTCCGTTGTTTCCCCTTCTCTGCGCCTTGATCGGCGAATCTGCCGACCGGCTTCCTGCCGATGCTGCCGAGCGGCTCGAAGCCCTGCTGGATGACCCCCAGGACCTGCTTCCCGCCTTGCTGGCCCGCATGGATGGTCGCGACGGCGCTGATGGCAGGCGGCTGGACGTGGAGGGTCTCAGTCCGGTACAGGTCGCAACCCAGGCCGGACTCGGTCGTACGCTGGCGGGTCTGGACGTGCTGGTTCAGGTGCTGCACGCCGCCGCAGCCGCGCGTGAGCAGGGGGGCGCCCATCAGCAGCTCAGTCCGGATGTGGTCGACGGCCTGTTGCTGGGCGCCCGTGAACTGGTCCGCCACGCCCGCCAGCAGGTGGAGTAGGTCACGCTGATGATCCTGGCAGAGCCGGGCTCGCGCTCGGCTCACCGCGCAGCGCAGCCAGGAAGCCGTGCGCGTGCCCGGCGGGTCAGCTCGCGGCCAGTGCCAGATAGCGGTGGTGCAGCGCCTCCACCTGCGCCTGCAGGTCGTCCGGCTGCCCATCGTTGACCACCACGTCATCGGCCAGTGCCCGGCGCTGCGCGCGGCTGGCCTGGGCGGCGATCATCCGGTCGGCCAGCGCGGCGTCGATGCCATCGCGCTGCATCAGCCGGGCGTGCTGTACGCCTTCGGGCGCATCCACCAGCAGTATCCGATCGAGCCATGGATAGGCCTGGCGGCCGCCCACCTCGGTCAGCAGCGGAATCGCTGCAATGGCGTACGGGCTCGGCGCCTGCGTGCACTGCTGCTGCATCAGCAGGCGGATGGCGGGGTGGGTGATGGCTTCCAGTGCCGTCCGTTCGGCCGGGTCAGCGAAGACATGGGTGCGCAGGCGCGCCCGGTCCAGGCTGCCATCGGCCAGCAGCATGTCCGTGCCGAACCGGTCGGCAATGCGGGCCAGTGCCGGGCTGCCGGTGGCCACCACCGCGCGGGCGGCCAGATCGGCGTCGGCCACCACGATGCCCAGCGCTTCGAAGCGCCGCGTCACTTCGCTCTTGCCGGCCGCGATGCCGCCGGTCAGGCCGACCACGTAGCGGCTCACGGCGGCGCCCTCAGCGCAGGCCGCTCAGGGCCAGGTAGCGCTCCACCAGCGGTTCGCCCCACATGAAGAACAACCAGCCGGCGATGGCCAGGTACGGGCCGAACGGAATCGGCGTGGCGCGATCGCGTCCCCGGCTGTAGAGCCAGATCGAACCGACGATGGCGCCGATCACCGAGGACAGCAGGATGATCGGCAGGATGCCCTTCAGGCCGCACCAGGCGCCGAGCGCCGCCAGCAGCTTGAAGTCACCATGGCCCATGCCCTCCTTGCCGGTCAGCTGCTTGAACAGCCACCAGACCGTCCACAGCGACAGATAGCCCACGGCGGCGCCGACCAGGGCCGGCTTGGCGGGCATGTACAGATTGTCGATGCTGCCGATCAGGCCCAGCCACATCAGGGGCAGGGTCAGCTGGTCGGGCAGCAGCTGGGTGCGCAGGTCGATGCCGGACAGCGCGATCAGGAAACAGGTCAGCACGATGGCGCCGAAGCCCTGCCAGCCGAAGCCGAACTGCCACACGCAGGCCAGCACCAGCAGGGCGGTCATCGCTTCCACCAGCGGGTACTGCAGCGAGATCGGCGCCTTGCAGTGGCGGCATTTGCCCCCCTGGATCAGCCAGCTGAACAGCGGGATGTTCTCGTACCAGGACAGCTTGTGCTTGCAATGCGGGCAGTGCGACGGCTCGACCACGATGCCCGGCGGCGGCGGCTCGTAGAAGTCCGGTTCCTCCAGCACTTCGCGCGCATCGCGCTTCCACTGCCATTCCAGCCGCTTGGGCAGGCGCAGGATGACAACATTGAGGAAACTGCCCAGCAGCAGTCCCAGTCCGGCCGCGGCGGGGTAGCCGAGGCCGGGGTGCTGGTCGAGAAAAGCCATGTATTTTTATCCGACGACGGCGCCCAGTTTGAAGATCGGCAGGTACATCGCAATGACCAGGCCGCCGACAATGGTACCAATGAACACCATGATCATCGGTTCCAGCAGGCTGCTCAAGGCATCCACGGCGTTGTTGACCTCCTGCTCGTAGTATTCGGCGACCTTGAACAGCATGGTGTCAAGGGCGCCGGCCTCCTCGCCGATGCCGGTCATCTGGATCACCATGTGCGGGAACAGGTTCAGCTGCTTCATCGCCATGTTGACCGGATAGCCGACCGAAACGTCGTCGCGCATGCGCAGCACCGCCTCGCCGTAGACCTTGTTGCCGGTGGCGCCGGCGACGATGCCCAGGGCCTCCACCAGCGGCACGCCGGCCTTGAAGGTCACCGCTGTGGTGCGGGAGAAGCGGGCGATCGCACTGTTGTGCATGATCTGGCCGATGACCGGCACCTTCAGGATCAGCCGGTCGACGGTGTGCTGCATCTTCTCCGATCGCCGGTAGGTCATGGCGATCGCCACCACCGCGCCGATGGCGACGATGGCGATCAGCCACCACCACGACACCATGAACCGTGACAGGTTCACCACCATCTGGGTGAATGCCGGCAGGTCGGCACCGAAGCTCTGGAAGACTTCCTCGAACTGCGGGACCACCCAGACCAGCAGGATCGTGCTGACCAGGAACGCCACCACCAGCACCATGGCCGGGTAGAACAGCGCCTTCTTGATCTTGCCCTTCAGCGCCTCCAGGTTTTCCTTGTAGGAGGCGATGGTGTCCAGCACGGTCTCCAGCACACCGGCGCTTTCGCCGGCCCGTACCAGGTTGCGGTAGAGCTCATCGAACTGCACCGGATGCTTGCTGATGGCCTCGTACAGCGACGAGCCGCCCTCGATGTCGGTGCGGATCGTGTCCACCATCTTCTTCATGCGCGGGTTCTTGTGCCCGCTGCCGATGATCTCCAGCGCCGACACGATCGGCACGCCGGACTTCATCATCGTGGCCATCTGCCGGCTGAAGAACGCGATGTCCTTCGGAGAGACCGGCTTGCCGGCCGCACCGAACAGCGGCTTCGGCTTGGGTTTGACCTGGCCCGGGCTGATGCCCTGCCTGCGCAGTTCGGCGCGCAGCAGGTTGGCGTTCTTCGCCAGCTGCTCGCCCTTCATCTTTATGCCCCGCTTGTCGGTCCCCTCCCAGACAAACGGCTGCAGCTCCATCGTGGCGCGGGCCACGGGCTCCTTCTTGATCGCACTGCGACTCACAGACATGTTGGCTCCCCAGGCCCGCCATCCCCAGGCGGGCATCCTGAGCGGCGATGGTAGCTGGTTCAGACCCGTCCGGGGAGCCTGCCGACGTGACGACGTGCAGGGTTTTCGACGCGTCGAGGCGAAAGGTGACGCGCTGCGTCACATTGCCGCGTCCATCGCAGATTCGGAGCAGGGGGGTTCCCATCCGCGAAATAGCTGCCATCATTGGCGCGGGGAAATCGGGGGAGGCGTGGCCATGGGAGATTGGCACGCAACCTGCGTTGATCCACCCGCGGGGACGGGCAGCCTGCTCATCCGGTCATCTGGCCGGCCGGTTGCCGCACCCGGAAAATCAACCACCACTACTTGGGGACGTACCACCATGAAGAACCAGAAGGGCTTCACCCTGATCGAACTGATGATCGTCGTTGCGATCATCGCCATCCTGGCCGCCATCGCGCTGCCGGCTTACTCGAACTACACCAAGAAGGCCAAGGTCTCGGAAGTGATCCTTGCGGCTTCTTCGCTGCGTACCGACGTGTCGGAATACGTGGCCAGCAACAATGCCCTGCCGCCGGCCACCTGGGAGCCGGATTTCCAGCAGACCCAGTATGTGGACAAGCTGGAATGGGATGCGACCACCAAGACCATCACCGCGACCGCGCGTAACATTGCTGACGACATCAATGGCGATACCATCACGCTGAAGGCCGACGACAGCAACGTGGAGAACGGCGTCATCCCGAAGTGGACCTGCGAAGGTTCCATCGCTTCGAAGTACCGCCCGGGTTCGTGCCAGGGTGAGGCCGCAGCCGCCGAGTAATTGGCGTTCGCTGCTCGCATACGGAAACGGGGAGCCCAGGCTCCCCGTTTTCGTTTCAGCGCTGCGGGTTGACCGGATCCTACCTGGCCACACGCTTGCATTGAGTCCGCGAAGTTTGTTCTTCTGTTGAAATCGACCGTGCGACTGGGGAGTTCGCAATGCGCCGTCCTTCATTCAGCCATGGCCCATGGCTGCTTCTCATCTTCGTGCTCTCCGGCTTCGCCGGGCTGATCTACCAGTCCATCTGGACGCAGTACCTGGGGCTGTTCCTGGGGCATTCCTCGCACGCGCAATCGCTGGTGCTGATCCTGTTCATGGGCGGCATGGCGCTGGGGGCGTGGCTGGTCAGCCGCCGCAGCGCGCTGCTGCGCCGGCCGCTGCTGGCCTACGCGGTCATCGAGCTGGTGATCGGGGTGCTGGGCATCGGTTTCGACGGGCTGTTCCAGAGCGTGACCGGTTGGGCGTACACCCACCTCATGCCGGGCATGGAGGGCACCTCGTCCACGGCGCTGCGCTGGGCGCTGGCCACGGCCCTGGTGTTGCCGCAATGCATCCTGCTGGGCGCGACCTTCCCGCTGATGAGTGCGGGTTACATGCGCCTGCAGCCCGGATCGCAGGGTGAGGTGCTGGCCGGGCTCTATTTCTCCAACAGCCTGGGCGCGGCCGCCGGCGCCCTGGTGGCCACCTACGCGCTGCTGCCGGCGGTAGGGCTGCCGGGCACCGTCCTCAGTGCCGGCCTGCTCAACATCGTGGTGGCCATCCTGGTCTATCCACTGGCCCGCGACGGCAGCGCGCCTGCGGTAGTGGCCTCCGCCGCGCCGGCTGCCGGCGGCGTACGACCGGAGACTGCAGTGCCGGTGCGGCTGGTGCTGCTGGTCGCAGCGGCGACCGGCGCGTCATCCTTCGTTTACGAAATCACCTGGGTGCGCATGCTGTCGCTCGCACTCGGCACCACGCTGCATTCGTTCGAGCTGATGCTGGCGGCGTTCATCCTCGGCATCGCCTTCGGCGGCCTGTGGCTGCGCCGCCGCGCCGACCGGATGCCGTCGCCCCTGCGCGTGGCAGGCTGGGTGCAGGTGTGGATGGGGCTGGCGGCGCTGGCCTCGATGTTCGTCTATGCGCAGGCCTTCGATTGGGTCGGCTGGCTGATGCGGGTCATCGTGCGCAGTGCGGATGGTTACGTGCTGTACAACCTGGCCAGTGCCGCCATTGCCGGCCTGGTGATGTTCCCGGCGGCGTTCTTCGCCGGCATGACGCTGCCGCTGCTGACCCTGGCGCTGCTGCGCGCCGGGCAGGGCGAGCGCGCGATCGGCCAGGCCTATGCGTTCAATACGCTCGGCGCGATCGTCGGTGTGCTGGCGGCCATCCATCTGCTGATGCCGCTGCTGGGGCTGAAGTACGCGCTGCTGGTCGCGGCGGTGATCGACATCGTGCTGGGCCTGGTGCTGCTGCAGCGCCTTCGGCTTGCGGCTCCGGGCCGTCTGCGCTCGCCCCTGTGGCAGGCTGGCGCGCTGGGTGTCGCTGGCGTAGTGGCGGCCGTCGTGCTGGTCCGCTTCGATCCGCTGGTGCTGAATTCGTCGGTGTACCGCCATGGCACGGCCCGTCTGGCGGATACCGCCACGATGCTGTTCTCGCGCGATGGGCAGACCGCCACCGTGGCGGTGTATGAGAGCACTCAGCCGATCGGCCGCATGCGTGCCATCGCCACCAACGGCAAAGTGGATGCAGGCATGGCCGTGTCGATGGCACAGGCACCCACCAGCGACGAATCGACCATGATCCTGCTGGCGGCTCTGCCGTTGGCGCTGCGCGATGATTACCAGCGCGTCGGTGTGATCGGTTTCGGATCCGGGCTCAGCACGCACACGCTGTTGGGCGACCAGCGCGTCGGGCGGGTGGAAACGGTGGAGATCGAGCCGGCCATGGTGGAGGGCGCGCGTCTGTTCGGCGAGCGTGTCGAGCGCGCCTTCAACGATCCGCGCTCGCATGTGGTGATCGACGATGCGAAGTCCTATTTCGCCGCCAGTCCGCGCAAGTACGATCTGATCATTTCCGAGCCGTCCAATCCCTGGGTGGGTGGAACGGCGGCGCTGTTCAGCGACGAGTTCTATGCGTTCGTGCCACAGCAGCTCAACGAAGGTGGCGTGTTCGTGCAGTGGCTGCAGCTGTATGAGATCACCCCCGAACTGGTCAGCTCGGTACTGGCGGGGCTGCTGGAACAGTTCTCCGATGTGCGCGCTTACCTGGCCAATCGTGGCGACCTGATCCTGGTGGCGACGCCGAAGTGCACGTTGCCGCCGATGAAGGGCAGCCTGTTCCAACAGCCGCAGCTGCGCGGGGAACTGGCGCGGATCGGCGTGCATTCCGTGGCCGATCTGGAGAACGCCCTGTCCATGGATGACGCAGCGCTGCGCGCCTTCGTTCCTCTGTATCCGGCCGCGCGCAATTCCGATTATTTCCCGACCTTGAAGTTGAATGCCCCGGTGGCACGTTTCCAGGGGGCATTCACCCGTGATTTCCAGCAGGTGATGACGGCCCCCTGGCGGATTGTCAGTGCGCCGCCAACGGGGCAGGTGGCAGGTGCTGCGGCGGGTCTGCCGCAACCGGCGTCCAGCCGGGATGACAAACGCCCGACCGCACGGGCCGTGGCAGCCTTCCTGCAGGGCGAGGCGCCCACGGATGCGGCGGATGCCGATTGGATGAGTGCGCAGGCGCTGCGTGGGTTGGCAGCGCGCTGCGAACTGGACGGATCTCCGATGGAAACCACCCGGCTGCTGTTCGTGCTGGCCGGAGAAACGATCCCGTTCCTGCCGGCAGCGCAGCGGGCGGCCCTCTGGGCGCAGCGCGACTGGATGGACTGCACCCCGGCCGATCCCGTCGTGTCCGCCAGCCTTGCCCTGGTTGCCGCCGCGGCCACCGACGACCACCACGCTGTACTCACGGAAGGCCGGCGATTGTTGGGCAGCGAGCATGCGCCGACGCTGCTGGCCGACCCGTCCACCGGCTATTATCTGTTCGGTGCAATGCAGCACGCTGCGCGGCAGCTGGGGGATACCACGGCGTCGCGGCAACTGACGGACCAGTACTGGAAGGCGCTCGCGCCCGATGCGCGAGGAAACGGACCACTGCGTTTGCTGAGCTACCTGGCCGCTATGGGCCGGCAACCCGTTTCTGAAACTGAATTCCGGCCGTCAGGGCACGAGTAACGAGGAATCCCATGAGCGTTGTTTCATCCCCCAACCTTGTCGGCATCACCGGGCTGGCGCGCCGCCTGGTCCAGGATGGTGCGCTGGACGAGGCCACCGCCCGCGACGCCATGACCCGGGCCGCCGCCGCGCGGCAGCCGCTGCCGCAGTGGTTCGCGCAGAACAAGGTGGTGGGGGCAGCACAGCTGGCCGCGGCCAATGCGGTTGAGTTCGGCATGCCGCTGTTCGACGTCTCGACCTTCGATGCCAGCCAGAACGCGATGAGCCTGGTCAGCGAGGAACTGCTGCGTAAGCACAACGTACTGCCGCTGTTCAAGCGTGGCGGCAAGCTGTTCGTCGGCACCAGCAACCCGACCCACGCACTGGACGAGATCAAGTTCCACACCAACCTGGTGGTGGAGCCGATCCTGGTCGACGAGGACCAGATCCGCCGCACTCTGGAACAGTGGCACGCCAGCCACGACACGCTGGGTGACGCGCTGGGCGGTGACGATGAGGGGATGGCCAACCTCGACGTGGGCCTGGGCGATGAGGATGGCGCGGGCGGCGACTCCGGCATCGATGCCAAGGGCGACGACACCCCGGTGGTGAAGTTCGTCAACAAGGTGCTGGTCGACGCGATCCGCAAGGGCGCGTCGGACATCCATTTCGAGCCGTACGAAGACGATTACCGCGTGCGCCTGCGCATCGATGGGCTGTTGAAGATGGTCGCGCGCGCGCCGGTGAAGTTGAACCAGCGCATCGCCGCGCGCCTGAAGGTGATGGCGCAGCTGGACATCGCCGAGAAGCGCGTGCCGCAGGATGGCCGCATCAAGCTCAACCTGTCCAAGTCCAAGCAGATCGATTTCCGTGTGAGCACGTTGCCGACGCTGTTCGGCGAGAAGGTCGTGCTGCGTATCCTCGACGGCAGTGCCGCCAAGCTGGGCATCGACAAGCTCGGCTATGAGCCCGACCAGCAGAAGCTGTTCCTGGATGCGATCCACAAGCCATACGGCATGGTGCTGGTGACCGGGCCGACCGGTTCGGGCAAGACGGTGTCGCTGTATACCGCGCTGGGCATTCTCAACGACGAGACGCGCAACATCTCCACGGCGGAAGACCCGGTGGAAATCCGGCTGCCCGGCGTCAACCAGGTGCAGCAGAACAACAAGCGCGGCATGACGTTCGCCGCTGCGTTGCGCTCGTTCCTGCGCCAGGATCCGGACATCATCATGGTCGGCGAAATCCGCGACCTGGAGACCGCCGAGATCGCCATCAAGGCCGCGCAGACCGGCCACATGGTGCTGTCCACCCTGCATACCAACGACGCGCCGCAGACCATCGCGCGCCTGATGAACATGGGCATCGCGCCGTACAACATCACCAGCTCGGTGACCCTGGTGATCGCCCAGCGTCTGGCGCGACGGCTGTGCCCGAACTGCAAGCGCCCGGCGCAGCTGCCGGAGCATGCATTGCTGGCCGAGGGCTTCACCCAGGCCCAGCTGGATGAGGGCATCCAGCTGCATGAGGCGGTGGGCTGTGATGAATGCACCGAGGGTTACAAGGGCCGCACCGGTATCTACCAGGTGATGCCGATGACCGACGAGATCGCCACGATCGTGCTGGCCGGTGGCAATGCGCTGCAGATTGCCGAAGCCGCGCAGGCGATCGGGGTCAATGACCTGCGGCAGTCGGCATTGAGGAAGGTCGCGGCGGGTGTGACCAGCCTGGCCGAGATCAATCGCGTTACCAAGGATTGACGCGGTTGTGCTGGCGGGGTCGGAGCCCTTTCCTGCGGAAAAGGATCCGACCGCTGGGTCTTGCGGCCCTTACTCCATGCCCAGCTTCTTCAGCTTGTAGCGCAGCGCGCGGAAGGTGATGCCCAGCTGCGCGGCGGTACGGGTCTTGTTCCAGCGGTTTTCTTCCAGCGCGCGCTGGATGGCGCTGCGTTCGAGCTGTTCGATGTACGAGGGCAGGGCGGCACTGCCCGGCTGCAGATCGACCACGGCTTCGGCGGCCGTGCCGTTGCCGGGCATGCGGGGGGCGTGTTGCGGCAGGCGCAGATCGTCGACACCGATGCGGTCTTCCTCGGCCAGGGCCAGCGCGCGCTCAAGGATGTTCTCCAGTTCGCGCACGTTGCCGGGGAAGGCGTACTGCGCCAGTGCCTCCAGCGCCGAGGGCGCGAGCAGCGGCGTGGTGCGGCCGTGGCTGCGGGCCAGCCGTGCCAGCACGGCAGCGGCCAGCTCCGGCAGATCCTGGCGGCGTTCGCGCAGCGGCGGCACCTTCAGTTCGATCACATTGATGCGGTAGTACAGGTCGTGGCGGAAGCGGCCGTCCTCGACCAGCTCGGCCAGATCCTTGTGGGTGGCCGACAGGATGCGCACATCGACCGGTTCCTCGCTGGCCGCACCCACCGCGCGCACCGACTTCTCCTGGATCGCGCGCAACAGCTTCACCTGCATCTGCAGCGGCAGCTCGGCGACCTCATCCAGGAACAGGGTGCCACCATGGGCGGCCTGGAACAGGCCGGGCTTGTCGGCGTGGGCGCCGCTGAAGCTGCCCTTGCGGTGGCCGAAGAACTCGCTCTCCATCAGTTCGCCGGGAATCGCGCCGCAGTTGACCGGCACGAACGGCCCGGCAGCACGTGCCCCCTGGGTGTGGATGGTCCGCGCGACCAGTTCCTTGCCGACGCCGGATTCGCCGAGGATGTAGACCGGGGCCTGGCTGCGCGCCACTTTGCCGATGGTGGCACGCAACACGTCCATCGCCGGCGAATTGCCGAGCAGCCGGGCGCCCTGTTCGGCGACGGGGCCCGGTACGGGCCGCTCGCTGTTGTTCAGTTCCAGCGCGTGCTTGACCAGTCCACGCAGTACGGCGATGTCCACCGGCTTGCTGACGAAGTCGAAGGCGCCCGCCTTCAGGGCTTCCACTGCCAGATCCATGCTGCCGAAGGCGGTGATCATCGCCACCGGTGTGCGCGGGTAGTGCTGGGCGATCTCGCTGACCAGCTCGATGCCGTTGCCATCCGGCAGGCGCATGTCGGTGATGCACAGGTCATAAGGATTGCTGGCCAGCAGCTCGCGCGCTTCGGCGAGGTTGGCTGCAGTACTGATGCGCAGCCCCATGCGGCCGAGCGTCAGCACCAGCAGTTCGCGGATGTCGCGTTCGTCGTCGACGACGAGGGCGCTGCGGGTTTCGTTCATGGGCGGAAAAGATAAACGAGGGGGCTGAAAGCGACAAATGTTTGACGCGCAGAATCAGGATCCATCGGGCAGCAGCGTGTGCGGACCTGGCAGGACCAAGCGGAAACACGAGCCGCCGGCCGGCACCGGGATGTAATCCAGCCGTGCCTGGTTGGCCCTGCACAATTCGCGGGCAATGTACAAGCCCAGGCCGGTGCCGTGCTCGGAGGTGGTGAAGAACGGCCGGAACAGCTGCGCCGCCACGCTTTCGGGAATGCCGGGGCCACGGTCCATCACGTCGATCACCGCGCTGCGTTCGTGCCGGGCTACACGCAGCCGCACGCGGGCCGGCTGCTGGCCGATGCGGCCGTACTTCAGGGCGTTGTGCACCAGCACGGTCAGCACCTGGTAGAGGTGGCGGGTGTCGACCTGCGCCGGCACCGAGGTGTCGCTGACGATCGGTTCGATGCTGTCGGTTTCCAGCGTCTGGCCCTGCTTGTACTCCAGCACGAAGCGGCGCACGAAGGCGACCAGATCCACGTTCTCCGGCGTGGCACGTTCGCGCCGGGCCAGGCCCAGCACGCTCTCGACGATGCCGTTGGTGCGCTGGCACTGCTGGCGGATGATCTGCAGCAGGCGGCGGTCGCTTTCGTTGAAGCCGGTACCTTCTTCCAGCAGCTGCACGGCATAGTTGATCGCCGCCAGCGGATTGCGGATCTCATGGGCCAGGCTGGCCGAGAAGCGGCCCATCGCCGACAGGGTGAGCGACTCGGCGCGCCGCGACACCACGCTGGAATCATCCAGGAAGACCAGGGCCAGTTCGCTGCCGGCCAGCAGGCGCGCGAAGCGCGGTTGCACTTCGGGTTGGTCCGGATTGAGCTGCAGCGGCAGTTCGTCCTGGGTCCAGCCGTTGCGCCAGCGCTGCAGGCGACGGGCCAGCTCGGGTGCGACGCTGGCCAGATCGAGGCGGCCGGTTCCGCCCGCACCGTCGCTGTCGCCGAGCAGCATCGAGGCAGCCTCGTTGGCCAGCGTGATGCGGCTGTCGGCATCCACCACCAGCACGCCGGTGCGCATGCGGCGGATGATCAGTTCGTTGATCTGGAACAGATTGGCCACCTCGTCACCGCGCTGGTTGGCCAGCTGCTGGTTGCGGCGGGCGCGGCTGCCGACCTGGTAGCTGATGAAGGCCAGGGCCAGGTAACTGGTCGTGAACATCGCCAGCTCGGCCAGGGTGCGGGTCGGGTCGCCGCCCTCCAGCAGCTTCCACAGGTATTCGCCCACCGTTGCCAGGCTCGCCGCCAGGGCCAGCCCAAGGCCCCAGCTCAGCGGCAGCAGGGTGGCGGCCGCGGCGATGTTGAACAGCAGCGACATCGAGATGCCGGCACTGGCGCCGGGCAGGGCGTGGGCCAGCAGGATGGCGGCGATGATGTCCACCAGCACGCCGGTGACCACGATCGGCCGCAGCCAGCGTTCGTTGCGGCCGATCGCCAGGGCCAGCAGCGACAACGCCAGGTAGGCCGCGCCGACGGTGTAGGCCAGCCGCGGGTGGTGGGCCTCGCCGACCATCATCGACAACGGGCTGTACAGCAGGGCGGCGATCACGGCTGCGATCAGCACCCGGTACAGGGCGAAGAAGTACAGCTCGCGCCGCGGAATCGATTCGATGCGGTCGATCAATGAAGCACTGGGTGACACGCCGGAACTCCCCTTCTGGCTGCCTGGATCTGGGTTGTGCGACGGGCATGCCCGAGCGGACGCAGATGCCCAGTATACGGTCGTGGCGATGCCCGGCCGCGGGTCCGCGTCGCGCAATCGGCCTGTGGCGAGGGCGGCCGGGCGGCTGCCGGCGATCCGCAACTGCCTGAATGACGGCGGAAATCCGCCCGGATCCGGTACTCCGTACAGACTTCTTTGCGCCCCGGCGCCGGCTCGGCCACAATAGTGGGCCCGCCGCGGTCCGTGCCGGTGCCTCCCCCGGAGGCCCTGAGGAATTGCGTGCGGTCGTTCCTATTCCCACGGTGACGCATGAATTTCCACGAATACCAGGCAAAACAACTGCTTGCCGAATACGGCATCCCGGTCCCGGCCGGCAAGGTCGCGGCTACTCCGGACGAGGCGGTTGAAGTCGCCCAGTCGCTGGGCCAGGGCCCCTGGATGGTCAAGGCGCAGATCCACGCTGGCGGCCGCGGCAAGGCTGGCGGCGTCAAGTTCTGCAAGACCGTCGATGACGTGAAGGCCGCAGCGGCCAAGATGCTCGGCACCAAGATGGCCACCTACCAGACCGCCGGCGTCGAGCTGCCGATCAACCTGGTGCTGGTGACCACCGCCGGCGAGATCGTCAAGGAACTGTACCTGTCGGTCCTGGTGGATCGCGGCACCCGCACCATCAGCTACATCGCCTCCTCGGAAGGCGGCATGGAAATCGAGCAGGTGGCTGCCGAGACCCCGGACAAGATCCACACCCTGAATGTGGACTTCGTCGAGGGCGTGCAGGGTTACCACGGCCGTGACATCGGCTTCAAGATGGGCCTGACCGCCAAGCAGGCCGGCCAGTTCGCCAACATCATGGTGAACCTGTACCGCATCTTCAACGAAAAGGACCTGGCGCTGGTTGAGATCAACCCGCTGGCGATCCTGGACGACGGCAACCTGTACGCGCTGGACGGCAAGTTCAACAGCGACGACAACGCCAACTTCCGCCACAAGGAACTGGTCGCGATGCGCGACAAGTCCCAGGAAGATGAAACCGAAGTGACCGCTTCGGAGCTGGACATCAACTACGTCACCATGGACGGCAACATCGGCTGCATGGTGAACGGCGCCGGCCTGGCCATGGCGACCATGGACGTCATCAAGCTCAACGGCGGCGAGCCGGCGAACTTCCTGGACGTGGGCGGCGGTGCCAACAAGCAGCGCGTCATCGAAGCGTTCAAGCTGATCCTGTCCTCGGACAAGGTGGAAGGCATCTTCGTCAACATCTTCGGCGGCATCGTCCGCTGCGACATGATCGCCGAGGGCATCATCGCCGCCGTGAAGGAAGTGGGCGTCAAGGTGCCGGTCGTGGTGCGCCTGGAAGGCACCAACGTGGAAGAAGGCAAGCAGCTGCTGCGTGACAGCGGCATGGCCATCATCCCGGCTGACAACATCAACGACGGCGCCAAGAAAGTCGTTGAAGCGGTCAAGAACGCCGCCTGATCCACGACACCGAAGGAAATTCCCATGTCTGTTTTGATTAACAAGAACACCAAGGTGATCGTGCAGGGCTTCACCGGCCAGCAGGGCACCTTCCACGCGACTCAGATGATCGAGTACGGCACCCAGGTTGTTGGCGGCGTGACCCCGGGCAAGGGTGGCACCACCCACATCGACCTGCCGGTCTTCAACACCGTTGCCGACGCCGTGCAGAGCACTGGCGCCAATGCTTCGGTCATCTACGTGCCGCCGCCGTTCGCGGCCGACGCGATCCTGGAAGCCGCAGCTGCCGGCATCAAGGTCATCGTCTGCATCACCGAAGGCATCCCGGTGCTGGACATGCTGCGCGTCAAGAACGTGCTGACCCGTTCCTACCCGGACACCGTGCTGATCGGCCCGAACTGCCCGGGTGTCATCACCCCGGGTGAGTGCAAGATCGGCATCATGCCGGGTCACATCCACAAGCCCGGCAAGATCGGCATCGTGTCGCGTTCGGGCACGCTGACCTATGAAGCGGTCAAGCAGACCACCGAAGTCGGCCTGGGCCAGTCCACCTGCATCGGCATCGGCGGCGACCCGATCAACGGCCTGAACTTCGTTGACTGCCTGAAGCTGTTCAACGAAGACCCGCAGACCGAAGGCATCATCATGGTCGGCGAGATCGGTGGCGACGCCGAGGAAGCCGGTGCGGAATACATCAAGAACCACGTGAAGAAGCCGGTCGTCGGTTTCATCGCCGGTGCTTCGGCGCCGGCCGGCAAGCGCATGGGCCATGCCGGTGCGATCGCCTCCGGCGGCAAGGGCACGGCGGAAGGCAAGTTCGCCGCCATGGAAGCGGCTGGCGTCGTCACCGTGCGTTCGCCGGGCGACCTGGGCGCTGCCATCGCCAAGCTGGTGAAATAAGATCGTCGCCCGCCGCCCGGCCGGCCCCGTATTTTTTGCCCCGCCCCAGGGCGGCCGGCGTTTGGAAAAACCCCCCCCGGCGGCGTTTGTTGGGATGGGGGGCGCGCACGCAACCCCCCGCGCGGG
>NZ_JBRRES010000043.1:0-30734 GCF_056760395.1 Stenotrophomonas sp. STEN009
GGGGGGGGGGGGGGGGGGGGGGGGGGGGGGGGGGGGGGGGGGGGGGGGGGGGGGGGGGGGGGGGGGGGGGGGGGGGGGGGGGGGGGGGGGGGGGGGGGGGGGGGGGGGGGCGCCCCCCGGCCCCGCGGGGGGGGGGGGGGGGGGGGGGGGTGGCGGCCCCCCGGGCGCGCCCCGGGGGGGGGCCCGGGCGCCCCCCCGGCCCCCACCACCGCAGACACGCGTCAGCCGCGGTCAGAACGTGTAACGGACGCGGCCGTAGTAGTAGGCGCCGTTGCTGCCGATCGGCGAAAGCACGTCGTAGGGCAGATTGCCGAAGTAATGGATGTCCTCATTGGATCGATCCGGGTAGTTGTCGGTCAGATTCTGTCCGCCGATGGCCACGCTCCATCGGGCGCTGATGCGATACTCCACTTCTGCATCCAGCTGCCATTCGGCCTGGTAGGTCTGGCGCGGAATGTAACCGTCACCGAAGTTGAAGACACGGGTGACGCTGCCATAGCGGTTCACCCGGCTGCTGAGTGACCAGCGGTCATTGCTCCATGCTGCAGAGACGCTGCCGCGCGTGCGCGGGGTGGCGTCGGTCAGCGTGTTGGTCTCTTCGATGCCGAACAGCACATAGTCCGGATCGAGCGCCTGCAGTTGTGCAGGGGTAGCCAGCACGTTCTTCAGCGTGGTCTTGGTATAGGCGTAAGTGCCGGTCAGCAGCAGCTGGCCGTTGCCCAGCGCCTGCCGCCAGTTGCTGACCAGTTCGGCGCCACGGGTACGTGTATCGGCGGCATTGACGAAGAAGCTGGCGCTCTGCAGGCCACTGACGCCGTAGTTGGCGGCGACATAATCGGTCAGCGCATCGCCGGTGATGCTTTCGGACAGCGCGATGCGGTCATCGATGTCGATCTGGAAGAAGTCCAGCGACAGGTCGAAGTGCTCGCCGATGCGGCTGGTGAAGCCCAGCGACGTGTTGATCGACTTTTCGGGCTTGAGGTCCTGCGCGCCCAGGCCGCGGGCAATCGGATTGTTGACCGACAGCAGCCGGCCCTGCACCAGCTGGCCGCCGGCGTTGTAGCCAGTGGAGGTCGACTCGTAGCCGATCTGTGCCAGCGACGGGGCGCGGAAGTTGTTGGAGATCGCGCCACGCAGGGCGAAGGCCGGGGTGAACTGGTAACGCAGGCCGAGCTTGCCGGTCAGTTCGCCGCCGAAATCATCGCTGTGCTCGTAGCGCGCAGCCAGGTCGCTGGAGAAGTGATCGCCGAACTGGCTGGACAGGCTGGCATAGGCGCTGGCCACATCGCGCGACAGGGTGGCGGCATCCTGCGGCGTGAGGCCGCCGCCGGCCTGCGAGCCGGTGGGACGGTTGGTAAACGGGCCGGCCGCATAGCTGGCGGGGTCGCCGGGACGGGTCTGGTAGCGCTCATGGCGCGCTTCCGCGCCCAGGCCCAGCGTATGGCTGATGCTGTCGCTCTGGGTGAACACACGGCTCAGGTCCAGGTTGCCGACGGTCTGAGCGTACTCATAATCAGCCGTCTTGAAGCGTGTCGGGCTGGCCGGGCCCAATGAGGCGTTGAGCGAATCACGCAGGCGATAGGTGAAATCGTTCTGGCCATGGTCCAGGCTGCCGTCGTAGCTCCACTCACCCCATTGGCCGCGCACACCGGCGACCGCCTGCACGTCGCGGTTCTCGCCTTCGGAGACCGGCCGGTAACCGTTCGGATAGACCTCCTTCCAGTTGGCCTCGCCGTCCGGGTAGCGGAAATAGTTCGCGCCTTCGGTGTCACGCTGGTTGAAGGTACCGAACGCGTAGAAGGTGGAGGTCTGGCCGACCGGGATTTCAGTGTTGAGCCACAGGTTGATGTCCTTGCTCTCACCATCGCCCAGCACGTAGTTGCGCTTGCCCTGCAGTGCCAGGTTGTCCGGGGTCTGGTCCCACGGTGGAATCTGGTCGAAGCCGGCGCGGTTGGTCCCGTTGCGGTGCTTGTACTCCAGGCCGACGCGCAGGAAGCCACCGTCCTCACCCAGCGAGGTGCCCACTTTGGCGCTGATGTTGCCGGCCTGCCCATCGGTAAGGGTGCGGCCGATCGGCTTCAGATCGGTGTGATTTGCACCGTAGCTGGCTTCGATCTCGCCGCCGTCGCCACCATTGTCGAGGATCACATTGATGACACCTGCCACGGCGTCGGAGCCATACAGCGCGCCGGCACCGTCGCGAAGCACTTCGATGCGCTTGATCGCGCTGACAGGGATGGCATTGAAGTCGACCGGCGTGGTGCCCTTGCCGATCTTGCTGTCGGTGTTGACCAGGGCGGTGTGGTGGCGGCGCTTGCCGTTGATCAGCACCAGTACCTGATCCGGCGACAGGCCGCGCAGCTGCGCGGCGCGGACGTGGTCGGCGCCACCGGAATTGGACTGGCGCGGGAAGTTGAACGACGGCAACAGCGCCTGCAGCGCACTGCCGAGTTCGCCGTTGACCACGCCGGCCTTGCGGATGTCCTCGGCGGTAAGCACATCCACCGGCGAGGTGGATTCGAGCACCGTGCGGTCGGCGGCACGGGTGCCGGTGACGATCACGGTGTCGAGGTTGGTGGCGTCCTGGGCCAGGGCCGGGGCGATGGGGGAGAGCGCAAGGGCAATGGCGAGGCCGAGCGGCGACGCGGGCAGGCGGGCGGACATGGGGGCTCCAGCAACAACGACGACGGGGAAGGGGGGAGATAGTTTTACTTACATCCATCCGGATGAAGCGATATATTATCTTCGCGTGATGACCGGTGCTGATGCAAGCCCCTGCCGGTCCGGCATGAGCTGATGCCCTGTTGGCATCAGCACGCCGGGCCGGTGGCGCTGTACGCTGCCGGCTCGCACTGTCCCCCTTCCCCGGAGCTGTACCGATGAAACACCTTGGCCTTGCCTTCGCCGTTCTGCTCGCCGCCAGTGGCTGCGCCAGCCTCTCCTCGCAGGCGCCCAGCGCCTACGCTACGGCCACGACCGCTGAACTGAAGGGGGATGCCGCACGCCCGTCCGCTGGCCAGGGCTGGGTGCGCAGCGAGCTGTACTTCGGGGTGGGCGAGGAGCAGGGCGCCGGCAACCGACCGCAGGCCGACACCATCAGCGAGGCGCAGTGGCGGACGTTCCTGGACAAGGAAGTGACCCCGCGCTTCCCCGATGGCCTGACCGTGTTCGATGCCTACGGCCAGTGGCTGTTCCGGGGTGACGCTGCGCCGAACCGCCTGCGCACCAAGGTACTGGTGGTGCTGCACGAAGACAGCCCGCAGCGTCGTGCCGACATCGAAGCCATCCGCCTGGCGTGGAAGCAGCAGACCGGGCACCAGTCGGTGCTGTGGTCGCGACAGGCCGTTGACGTATCGTTCTGACCGGGAGGCGCCGCCCTGGCGCCGCAGGCAACGACGATGAGACACAGGGACACCGTGATTGGCCTGCTGGCGGGCCTGCTGGTACCGCTGGCGCACGCTGCTGACAGCGATGCGCCGCTGCGCTTCGAGGCGGCACCTGGCATTGGCGTGCAGGCTGAGGTGGCGGAGGACGGCAGCATTGCCGTGCAGCTGCTGCCCTCTGGCAAGCGGCTGAGCCTGACGGGTGCCCCGGACGTCGACGGCAATTCGCGGTTGTCAGCCGAGGATGTTGATTTCGATGGGCGCCCGGAGCTGGTTGCGCGGGCGTCGGTCGGCATGGTCAATGAAGCGGTGGCGGTGTATCGCTACGATCCGGCCAGCGGTGGTTTCCGCGCGCTGCAGGCCGAAACCCATGGGCGTGACAACTGCGGCGGCCTGATGGGGCTCACCATTGATGCCGCCACGCGCACGTTGACCAGCAGCTGCCGCAGCGGCCCGATGTGGTACACGGACCAGTACCGGTTTGCAGGCGCGAAACTCTATCTGTATCGCGCCGAGCGCGTCTTGATGCTGGGCGATGCCCTGAACGCCGCACTGCGGTGGGTGCCGGCCGACGAGCAGGGCCCGTCGGCGGTCTGGCGCACCTTTGATCCCACCGGTCGTGTGCTGGAGAGCGCGATCGCTGATGGCCTGGGCGCACCGCCCGACGGCCCGCTGCGCAGCCAGCAGGCCACCGTGGTGCCGGCGCGCCTGTTCCTGTTCGACCGGCCCGGTGCGCCCAGCACCCAGCGTTACCTGCTGCAGGGCGACCGCGTGGAACTGCTGGATGAACACGAGGGTTGGCTGAAGGTGCGGTATCGCAACCCGAAGAGCGGCGCGGTGGTGGGCTGGATCAACGTCAACGATTGATTGAACTGAACTGACAGGCGCCTGTGCAGCCGAGGGATTGCTGACTGGGATTTCTCTTGCTTGCAGGACCGCAGTCCCCTCGATACGGGAAGCGATTTCGGATTTCTTGCATGGAACTGCCGGGTGCTCCGGCACATGATCGTGGTGGCGGCTGAAAGGCCGGTTTCTCCACAGGCGTTCCAATGACAATGGGGATCGGTTTAGCGTCGCGACTGAAGTGGCTGCTTGAAAGAGTGAGCCCGCAGACGGTTGCTGCGCTGATTTCGCTGATTCTTCTCCAGATTGGGCTTCTTCAGCCGGGTACGGCCTTGTCGAAGCCACTCGTGGGACAAGCGCCGCTATCGTTCGAGGTAGCGCCAGCAACACCGGTAACGGTCTTTCATCAACCTGACGGGGGCATCCAGGTCCGGCTGCCCTCCGGCGCGACACAGCAGCTGCCACGGGCTCCATCGGAGTCGCCAGACTCTGAAACAGAACTGACGGCGTTGGATGTGGACTTTGACGGTCAGCTTGATCTGGTAGTGCAGATACCTGTTGGAATGGTCAATTTTTCAACGCGTGTCTATAAATTTGATCGGACTCTTGGCAGGTTCATGCCCCTGCCAATCATCCGGAAGGCCAGGCGAAGTTGCGGGGAGTTCGGCTGGATCGAACTGGATTCCGAGAATCAGGTGCTCCGTAGTAGCTGCCGAAGTGCCACCTGGCGTGTTGATGTATACCGTCCTTCCAACGGAGTTCTGTACCTTTACCGCTCCGAGCGTATGCTTGCGTTGCCCAGGTTGGACGGAGAAGTGCTGAGCTTGGAGGCAACGCGGTTTGATGGCCCGCTAGCCGTTTGGACCGGCTACTCGGTGAGCGCAGAGATTGAAGAGCAAGCGATCAATGACGGACTGGCTGTGCCCGACAACGGCAGCCCGCTGGTTGCGTTGACAGCCCGCGTGGTACCCGCGCGCCTGTCCCTGTTCGACCGGCCCGGTGCGCCCAGCACCCGGCGTTACCTGCTGCAGGGCGACCGCGTGGAACTGCTGGATGAACACGAGGGTTGGCTGAAGGTGCGGTACCGCAACCCGAAGAGCGGCGCGGTGGTGGGCTGGATCAACGTCAACGATTGACCCGATATCGCTCTGCAGTTTGCCTGTCGAGGCGATGCGTGGCTTGCCCACGAAGGCATCACCTCGTCGGGTCTAGCCTCGGACGTTCCCCCGTTCGAGGATGCATCCGATGAGCAAGCGCGTTGCCGAGATCGTTGTCGATACCCTGCAGCAGGCGGGTGTCCGCCGCTGTTATGGCATCGTCGGCGACACGTTGAACCACGTCACCGATGCACTGCATCGCAGCGAAATCGAATGGGTACATGTGCGCCACGAAGAGGTGGCCGCCTTCGCCGCCGGCGCCGACTCGCTGGTGAGCGGCGAGCTGACGGCCTGTGCCGGCTCCTGCGGTCCCGGCGGCCTGCATTTCATCAATGGCATCTTTGAAAGCAACCGCAACCGCGCACCGATGGTGCTGATCGCCAGCCAGGTGGTGACCAGCGAACTGGGCATGGAATTCCCCCAGGAAGTGGATTTCAAGGCGGTCTATGGCAGCTGCACGGTGTTCTGCGAACAGGTGCACAGCCCGGCGCAGGCACGACGCGTGGTCGCCCTGGCCTGCCAGGCGGCGATCAGCCGCCGCGGCGTGGCGGTGGTGATCCTGCCGGCCGACATCAGCCAGGCCGAGGTGAAGCACGATGTGCCGTTCTCGGTGCACTACGCCCAGCCGGTGCTGCGCCCGTCGGATGGCGAGCTGCAGCGCATCGCCGGGTTGCTGGGGCAGGGCAAGCGCATCGGCATCTATGCCGGTGCCGGTTGCCAGGGCGCCCATGCGCAGCTGCTGGGACTGGCCCGGCGCCTGCAGGCCCCGATCGCGCACACCTCGCGTGCCAAGGACTTCGTCGAGCCGGACAACCCGTACAACATGGGCATGACCGGCATCTTCGGCATCGAATCCGGGTTCCACACCCTGATGGAGTGCGACACGCTGCTGCTGCTCGGCGCCGATTTTGCCTGGGGGCAGTTCTATCCGGACAAGGCGACGATCATCCAGGTCGATCGCGATGGCAGCCATCTCGGTCGCCGCCATCCGGTGAACCTGGGCGTGGTGGGTGACATCGCACCGACGCTGGATGCACTGCTGCCGATGCTGCCACCCCGCGAGGACAGCACGTTCCTCGACGAGTGCATCGAGCGTCGCGACAAGGCGCTGGCCAAGCGTGAGCAGGAGGAGCAGCCGGGCGAGGGCGAACTGATCCATCCGCAGCACCTGACCGCGCTGCTGTCGAAATACGCCAGCGACGATGCGTTGTTCACCGCCGACGGTGGCTCGCCGATGGTGTGGGTGCTGCGGCATATCCGCGTCAATGGCCGTCGCCGCACGCTTACCAGTCTCCTGCACGGCACGATGGCCAATGCGATGCCGCAGGCGCTGGGCCTGCAGAAGGCGTTCCCGGGCCGGCAGGTGATCTCGCTGTCGGGCGATGGTGGCCTGGCGATGCTGCTGGGCGATCTGCTGACCGCCGTGCAGGAGAAGCTGCCGATCAAGGTGGTGGTGTTCAACAACGGTTCGTTGAACTTCGTGGAGCTGGAGCAGAAGGTGGAAGGGCTGCTGGACAACTACACCGATCTGAAGAATCCGGATTTCGGCCGTCTGGCCGAGGTGATCGGTTTCCATGGCCGCACGGTCACCCGCAGCGAGGACCTGGAGGAGGCCGTACAGGACTTCCTCGCCCAGCGCGGTCCGGCATTGCTGGACGTGCATACCAGCCGGGCGGAGCTGGTGATGCCGCCGCAGATCGAGGCCAAACAGGTGGCGGGTACGGCCCTGTATGCGGCCAAGGCGGTGTTGAATGGCCGCTTCGACGACGTGAAGCATCTGCTGGTGGACAACTTCCTGAAGAAGTGAGGGTTGGGGTTTTATGCAGGGCTGCGCCCTGCACCTGCTACGAGCCAGAGCCAGAGCAGAAGCGGGTTATCTGGGGGATGGCGGGGGGGGGGGGGGTTGGGGGGGGGCCCCGAAAACCCCCAATGGGGGGTGGCCCCCCCCCCCCCACCCCCCCCCCCCCCCCCCCCCCCCCCCCCCCCCCCCCCCCCCCGCCTTCGACAGATTCCTGTGATCTGTCGGAATGGCATGGCTGTTGCCTGATGGGTGTCGACCTTGGTCGACACGGTAGATCCACGCCATGCGTGGATGAACGAAGGAGTGATCGGGATGATCTTCTGTAGCCGAGCCATGCTCGGCTCAGAGGCTTCGCGTATGGCAGCCGAGCATGCGCTCGGCGCTACAACGAGAGCCTGCCTTTGCTTTTGATCTTTTGATTCTCTTCCGTGGCTGGCACACGCGGGAAACTGTCAGGGGCCGGGGGGGGGGGGGGGGCGGGGGGGGGTTCGCCGGGCCCACCCCCCCTGGGGGGGGTCCCCGGGCCCCCCCCCTCCCCCCCACCCCCACGGGCCAGCCCGGGAATCTGCGATTTGCGTCCAGCCACGAGGGGCCCTGCCGTTGGCTGGAACCCATCATTCCACCGTGGAATTGGCGCGCCGGCCCCGCTGGGCCTACCATCGGCGCTCCCCACCCCCATCGCCCCTTCCATGTCCGCTCCCGCTTCCGCCGCACCGCGTCGCTGGTTCGTCGCCGGTGACTTCAATGGCTTCTTCGGCCTGGTCGTCGACAACCTCTCCATCCTCGGCTTCATCGCCATGGCGTTGGTCGGCATCTTCCAGTTTCCCGCCGACGTGGTGTTCGGCCGAATGTTTCCCGGTACCGCCTTTGGCGTGCTGATCGGCAATCTGCTGTACACGCTGATGGCGCGCCGGTTGGCGGCACGCACAGGGCGTGATGACGTCACCGCGATGCCGCTGGGACTGGATGCACCCACCAGCATCGGCATGGCGTTGCTGGTGCTCGGTCCGGCGTTCGTCGCGTTCAAGCAGCAGGGCATGGACCCGCATGCCGCCGGCATTGCGACCTGGCAGCTGGGCATGGCGGCGCTGGTCATCATGGGCGCGCTCAAGCTGGTGCTCTCCTTCTTCGGCGAAGCCGTCACCCGCGCGCTGCCGCGTGCAGCGTTGCTCGGCTCTATCGCCGGCATCGCGCTTGTACTGATGGGCCTGCTGCCGTTGCTGGAAACCCTGCGTTCGCCACTGGTCGGCTTCACCACGTTGGGCCTGCTGCTGTATGTGCTGATCGCCAAGGGCCGGCTGCCGGTGCGTGGCCCGGGTGTGCTGCTGGCATTCGTGTTCGGCACCGTCCTGTACTACGGCCTCGGTCTGGCGGGACTGGGGGCCCCCGGCTTCCACGTGCCGGCGTGGACGCCGCCGCAGGTGGTGCTGCCGCTGCCGACGCTGGGCTTCCTGGACGGCCTGCCCACGGCAATGACCTACCTGCCGCTGCTGTTGCCGTTCGGCCTGCTGATGGTGGTCGGTGGCATCAACGTGTCCGAGAGCGCGCGCGCGGCCGGGGATGATTACCGCACCCGCGATATCCTGCTGGTGGAAGCGGTGGCCACGCTGGTGGCCGGTGTCTGCGGCGGTGTCGCGCAGACCACCCCCTACATCGGCCAGCCTGCATACAAGCACATGGGCGCACGCAGCGGGTACACGCTGCTGACGGGCCTGTTCGTCGGCATCGGCGGCATGCTGAGCATCATTTCCGGGCTGGTGCAGTGGCTGCCGCTGGCGGTGCTGGCGCCGATCATCGTGTACGTCGCCATCGACATCACCACCCAGGCCTTCCAGGCCACACCGCGACAGCACGCCGGAGCGATGGTGTTCGGCTTCCTGCCTTCGATGGCCTACCTGCTGGCGATCAAGGCGGCGGGCTGGATCGCACCGGACCAGCTGCCGCAGCTGCTGACCACGCTCGATGGACACGGCCTGCCGGAACTGGCGGTGATCTTCACTCTGGGCAACGGCTTCATCATCACCTCGATGCTGTGGATTTCCGCCGTGGCCGCGATGGTTGACGGCCGTCTGCGCCGCGCCTGCGGCTTCCTGCTGGTGGCGGCTGTGCTGACCCTGTTCGGCCTGATCCACTCGGTGGATCCGCGCGGCGGCATCTATCTGCCGTGGGACCTTGAAGGCCTGGCGCGTACCATCAGCTGGCAGTTTGCGTGGGCTTACGTGGCGCTGGCACTGCTGCTGGGGCTGTTGTCGCTGCAGAAGCAGGCGGTGAAGCCGCTGGGTGATCGCGCCGATCATTGACCGGTGACGCCGGGCATGGCCCGGCGCTACCGCTCTCCGTCCAGCTCGGGGTAGTGGCGGAAGATGCCGTTGGTGTTGAACGCCAATCGCCGCTCCGACGCGAGATAGGCAGCGATGTTCGGTCGCTTCGCCACCCGCTCCTGCAGTGCCCGCAGCAGGGGCAGGCGCGGCGTGAGTGCCTGCATCCGGCGCGGGAACATGTAGTCCAGCCCGCTCATCAGCTGGAACAGCGACAGATCCACGTAGGAGTGCTCGCGCAGTGCATGGCGGCCACCGTTGGCCGCCAGCACCTGCTCGAAATAGCCGAGGAACTTCGGCAGCCGCTCGCTGCGCAATGACGCCGCACGTGCGTTGGCTTCGGTCTTCTGTTCCTCGTAGTACTTCGACGTGGCAATCGGATGGTGGGTGTCGTGTACTTCAGCCACCAGGTCGGCAATGGTCAGCTGCAACTGCAGCGCCTGCATGCGCCGCGACGCGGCCTGCGGCACCAGATCCAGGGTGGGGCCGAGAAAATCCAGGATCGCTGCGACCTGCGCGATGACCTGTCGCCCCGCCTTGAGGAACGGGGGGGCGAACGGTTGCGCGCCCTCACTGTGGCCATCGAGAAAGGGCTGCATCACGGCGTCGCCATGTATCCGCGCCATGTCGATGTAGTCGGCGCCAGCGTCTTCCAAGGCCAATCGTACGAATTCGCCACGTCCCTGGATGCCGGTCCAGTAGTACAACGCGTAGTGCATGACACGGTCTCCCCACGACAAGATGCACAGCCTCGCGCAGCGCGCGCAAAGCAGGCGTGAGCGTGCCCTGCGTGCGGCGCCAACCCCAACGGCAGCGGAACACGCGGGGAACCCTCGGGAATCGAGAGGGTCACACCTTGTCCATGCAGATGGAAAACGAGGGACTGCATCATGCAGAGTGGAAAGGCGGTATGGCCCTGGGTGCTGGGTGTGGTGGTGATCGGTGGCGCGGGCGGTTGGCTGTTCCGCGATCAGCTCAAGAGCCTGGCGGACGGTGTCCCGGTGCCGGTGCAGTCGCCCCCCGCCAGTGCTGGCGCACCGCCACAACCGAAGGCGGCCGCGGAAACCGCACCGGCGCCGCCCGCCATCCAGCATCCGCTGGACACCGAAGCCGCGGCCGATCCCGCGCTGCCGAAACTGGCCGACAGCGATATCGCGGCCTGGAGCGCATTGAGCCAGCTGTTCCAGGGGGAGGGGCCGCTCACCCTGCTGCTGCGCGATCACCTGATCCAGCGCCTGGTGACCCAGGTCGACAATCTGGACAAGCCCAGTGTTCCGCCGACCGCATTGGCCGCGCGGCCTCTGCCGGGGAGCCTGCAGGTCGAGCCGGGCGAGGGCGGGGAACGCATCGCCGCCAGCAACGCCGCGCGCTATGCGCCCTATGTGCAGGCATTCACCGCGCTGGACCCGGCGGCAACGGCTACGGCGTACAAGCGCTTCTACCCGTTGATCCAGCAGGCCTATGTCGATCTTGGGCGGCCAGAGGGCTACTTCAATGATCGCCTGGTGGCGGTGATCGACCATCTGCTGGAGACCCCGGAGCCGCAGCAGGCGCCCCTCGTTCAACGCGATGAACGGGGCCGCTACCGCTTCGTGGATCCGGATCTGCAGGCGCTCTCGATTGGCCAGAAGGCCCTGCTGCGCATGGGTGTGGCGCAATCGCGGGCGGTCAAGCAGCAGCTCCGGGCGATCCGCGGCGCGATCGCGCGCTGAGCGATCGCGGGCGCGGCCCGCCATGCGTACTGATCCGGATCAACGCGCCGACCACACCCGTTCCGGCATGCTGGCCCCAGGCTGACTGGCCCCGGGGTGCAGTCGCAGCCGCCCTTGAAACCGGGTGGTGCAACCGCATCTTTCCAGCATCGCCGGCACGGGCCGGCACTGACGACCGATGAGGATTCGCAATGCGGATGGACAAGCTCACTTCGCGTTTCCAGCAGGCGCTGGCGGACGCGCAGTCGTTGGCCGTGGGCCGCGACAACAGCATCATCGAACCGGTCCACGTGTTCAGCGCACTGCTGGACCAGCAGGGCGGCAGCACGCGCCCGCTGCTGGCGCAGGCCGGTGTCAATGTACCGGTGCTGCGCGAGCGCCTGGACGAGGCGCTGGACGCGCTGCCGAAGGTGTCCGGGCAGGCCGGCAACCTGTCGATCGGCAATGATCTCAACCGCCTGCTCAACCACACCGACAAGCTGGCCCAGCAGCACGGCGATGCCTTCATCGCCAGTGAGTGGTTCGTGCTGGCGGCGCTGGAGGATGGCGGCACGCTTGGCATGGCGCTGCGCGCCGCCGGTGCCGACAAGGCGCGCCTGCAGTCGGCGATCGACAAGCTGCGCGGCGGCGAGAACGTGCAGTCGGAGAACGCCGAAGAGCAGCGCCAGGCGCTGGAGAAGTACACCATCGACCTGACCGCGCGCGCCGAGAGCGGCAAGCTGGACCCGGTGATCGGCCGTGACGAGGAAATCCGCCGCACCATCCAGGTACTGCAGCGCCGGACCAAGAACAACCCCGTGCTGATCGGCGAACCCGGCGTGGGCAAGACCGCGATCGTGGAAGGGCTGGCCCAGCGCATCATCAACGACGAAGTGCCCGAGGGCCTGCGCGGCAAGCGCGTGCTGTCACTGGACATGGGCGCGTTGATCGCCGGCGCCAAGTTCCGCGGTGAATTCGAGGAGCGACTGAAGGGCGTATTGAACGACCTGGCCAAGAACGAAGGGCAGATCATCCTGTTCATCGATGAGCTGCACACCATGGTCGGGGCCGGCAAGGCCGACGGTGCGATGGACGCCGGCAACATGCTGAAGCCGGCGCTGGCGCGCGGCGAGCTGCACTGCATTGGTGCCACCACGCTGGACGAGTACCGCAAGTACATCGAGAAGGATGCCGCACTGGAACGCCGCTTCCAGAAGGTATTCGTGGGCGAGCCTTCGGTGGAGGACACCATTGCCATCCTGCGTGGGCTGAAGGAGAAGTACGCCCTGCACCACGGCGTTGAAATCACCGACCCGGCTATCGTTGCTGCGGCCACGCTGTCCAACCGCTACATCACCGACCGCCAGCTGCCGGACAAGGCCATCGATCTGATGGACGAGGCCGCCTCGCGCCTGCGCATGGAGATCGACTCCAAGCCCGAGGAACTGGATCGGCTGGAGCGGCGCGTGATCCAGCTGAAGATCCAGCGCGAAATGCTGAAGAAGGAGAAGGACGATGCCTCGCGGCAGCGCCTTGCCGATCTGGAAAATGACATCGAGGTGCTGGAGCGCGAATTCTCCGACCTCAATGAAATCTGGAAGTCGGAGAAGGCCGCGCTGCAGGGCGCAACGAAGATCAAGGAGCAGGTGGAGCAGGCCAAGCTGGAGCTGGAAGCCGCGCAGCGCCGGCAGGATTTCGCCAGGATGAGCGAGATCCAGTATGGGCTGCTGCCCCAGCTGGAAAAGCAGCTGGCGGCTGCCCAGGAAGCCGAGCACAAGGACTTCAAGCTGGTGCAGGACCGGGTGACCGACGAGGAGATCGCCGAGGTCGTGTCGCGCTGGACCGGCATCCCGGTGAACAAGATGCTCGAAGGCGAGCGCGACAAGCTGTTGCGGATGGAAGAGGTGCTGCACAACCGCGTGGTCGGCCAGGAAGAGGCGATCAAGGTGGTGTCTGACGCGGTGCGTCGCTCACGCGCGGGCCTGTCCGACCCGAACCGGCCTGCCGGCTCGTTCCTGTTCCTGGGCCCGACCGGCGTCGGCAAGACTGAACTGTGCAAGTCCCTGGCCGAATTCCTGTTCGACAGCGCCGACGCGATGGTCCGCATCGACATGAGCGAGTTCATGGAGAAGCACAGCGTCGCCCGCCTGATCGGTGCACCTCCGGGCTACGTCGGCTATGAGGAAGGGGGCTACCTGACCGAAGCCGTGCGTCGCCGTCCGTACTCGCTGATCCTGCTCGACGAGGTCGAGAAGGCGCATCCGGACGTGTTCAACATCCTGCTGCAGGTGCTGGACGATGGCCGCCTGACCGATGGCCAGGGCCGCACGGTGGACTTCCGCAATACCGTCATCGTGATGACCTCGAACCTGGGCTCGCACCAGATCCAGGACATGAGCGGTGACGACAGCCCGGAGGCCTACATGCAGATGAAGGCCGCGGTGATGGGGGTGGTGCAGGCGCACTTCCGTCCGGAGTTCATCAACCGCCTCGACGATATCGTGGTGTTTCACCCGCTGGACAAGCAGCAGATCAAGCAGATCGCGCGCATCCAGATGCGCGGGCTGGAGAAGCGGCTGGCCGAGCGCGGCCTGAAGCTGGTGGTGTCCGACGCCGCGTTCGACCTGCTGGGCAATGTGGGCTTCGATCCGGTATACGGCGCACGCCCGCTGAAGCGCGCGATCCAGTCGCAGCTGGAGAATCCGCTGGCACAGAAGATCCTGTCGGGCGCCTTCGCCAACGGTGACACCATCGAGGTCGGCAACGACGGCGGTCACCTGGTGTTCGCCAAGGCCTGATGTCGGCCGGGTTCCCGCCCATGGGGGCGGGAACCTGCGGGCTGCCGGGCAGGTCCTGATAGCCACAGGTTACGGGCTCATCGCCAGCGGCTCTCAGCGTGCGCGGTGGGGTCGCCTATCGTGCAGGTTTCCCCGGATGGAACCTGACGCGATGAGTGATCCGCAGTGGCAACTGGAAACCCTGGCCGTGCACGGCGGCTACCGGCCCGACCCGACCACGCGCGCAGTGGCGGTGCCCATCTACCAGACCGTGGCCTACGCCTTCGATGACACCCAGCACGGCGCCGATCTGTTCGATCTGAAGGTGCAGGGCAACATCTATACCCGCATCATGAATCCCACCACCGACGTGCTGGAGCAACGTCTGGCCGCGCTGGAAGGCGGGATCGGTGCGCTGGCGCTGGCATCCGGGCAGGCTGCGATCACCTATGCGATCCAGACCATCGCCGAAGCAGGCGACAACATCGTCGCCGCCAGTGCGCTGTATGGCGGCAGCCTCAATCTGCTGGCGCATACGCTGCCGCAGTATGGCATCCAAGCGCGATTCGCCGATCCGGCCGATCCGTCAGCCTTTGCTCCCCTCATCGACAGCCGTACCAAGGCGGTGTTCGTGGAGTCGATCGGCAATCCACGCGGGAATGTCACCGACATCGCCGCGATTGCCGAAGTCGCCCATGCCGCCGGCGTGCCCTTGATTGTCGACAATACGGTTGCCACGCCTTTCCTGCTGCGCCCATTCGAACATGGCGCGGATATCGTGGTGCACTCGCTGACCAAGTACCTCGGCGGCCATGGCAACAGTCTGGGGGGAGCGATCATCGATTCGGGCCGCTTCGACTGGACGGCGCAGCCACAGCGTTTCGCCCGTCTCAACCAGCCGGACCCGAGCTATCACGGTGTGGTCTACACCGACGCCCTCGGCCCGGCCGCCTACATCGGCCGGGCGCGGGTGGTACCGCTGCGCAATACCGGCGCGGCACTGTCGCCGTTCAATGCGTTTCTCATCCTGCAGGGCATCGAGACCCTGGCCCTGCGCATGGAACGGATCAACGCCAACGCGCTGGCCGTGGCGCAGTATCTGAAGCAGCATCCCAAGGTGGCGTGGGTGCGCTATGCCGGCCTGCCGGATGACCCTGAGCATGCGGGCGCACAGCGTTACCTGCGTGGGCAGGGCTCGGGCGTGCTGACCTTCGGTCTCCCTGGCGGACGTGAGGCCGGTGCCCGCTTCCTGGACGCACTGAAGCTGTTCACGCGGCTGGTCAACCTGGGTGACGCCAAGTCGCTGGCCACCCATCCGGCATCCACCACCCATCGCCAGCTGGATGCCGATGAACTGGCCCGCGCAGGGGTCAGCGAAGACACGGTGCGGCTGTCGATCGGCATCGAGCACATCGGCGACCTGCAGGCCGACCTGCAGCAGGCGCTGGCCGGCGCCTGATAGCCAGGCGCTTGGTCGTCATCGCCAGTGGCGATCACCACCGCCGCCGCGATGCGCTACGGTGGAGCTGCCTCTCCAAGGCGTGGCACTGGTGTTACCTATCCCCGGTCGATGCGGGTCGACCGGGGATTTTTCATGGCAGCCGCCGGGCATGGCCCGGCGCTACGCCATCCGCCCTGCCTCACACCACCGGAATGCTGTGCTGGCCGAGATTCCGGTAGGGCGGGGTGGACATGATCATCTCCGCCAGCGAATAGGCCAGCTCGCGCTCGGCCATCACCGTGCCATCGGCGCCATGTTCCAGCAGGTGCTTCACTTCAGCATCGCTGTGTGCCCGTGCCAGCAGGGTCAGCTCGGGATTGATCGCGCGCAGTTTGGCCAGCGCTTCGCCGGCTTCCAGTGGCTGCGGAATGGCCAGGACGGCGATCTTGGCGCGCTCCGGGTGGGCCTCGGCCAGCACCCGGTCGGCCGCGGCGCTGCCACGGATCGCCGCGAGGCCACTGGCATGTGCACGCTCGACATGGTCCTTGTTGTCATCGATCACCAGCACCGGTACGCCGCGGTCGCGCAGCACCTGCGCCAGCTCGCTGCCGACGCGGCCGTAGCCGATCACGATGGCGTGGTCATGCAGGTCGCGCGAGGGCCCGGTGGCTTCTTCCGGCTCCGGCGCCTGCGGCAGCTGCTCCTGCTTCGCCTGCCAGCGGTCGAGCAGGCCGAACACCAGCGGGTTGAGCATGATCGACACCAGTGCACCGGCCAGCACCAGCGACTGTCCTTCCTTCGGCAGGATCTGCAGCGAGACACCGAGGCCGGCGATGATGAAGGCGAACTCACCGATCTGCGCCAGGCTGGCCGAGATGGTCAGCGCGGTGCTGCTGGGGTGGCCGAACGCGCGCACGATGAAGAAGGCGGCGGCGGACTTGCCGAACATGATGATCAGCACCGTGGCCAGCACCTGCCACGGATGCTGCACGACGATGTTGGGGTCGAACAGCATGCCCACCGAAACGAAGAACAGCACCGCGAACGCATCGCGCAGCGGCAGCGAATCATGCGCCGCCTTGTGGCTCAGTTCCGATTCGTTGAGCAGCATCCCGGCGAAGAACGCGCCCAGTGCGAAGGACACGCCGAACAGCATGGCCGAACCGAAGGCCACGCCCAGTGCGATCGCCAGCACTGACAGGGTGAACAGCTCGCGCGAGCCGGTGCCGGCGATGCGTTCGAGGATCCAGGGAATGACCCGCCGACCGACCACCAGCATCACGGCCACGAACAGGCCAAGCTGCACGAACGTCCAGCCCAGATCGGCCAGCACGCTGCCGACGGTGTGGGTTTCCTTGGCCGCATCGGGGCCGAACACGCCGGCGAGCACCGGCATCATCACCAGTGCCAGTACGCAGGCCAGATCCTCCACGATCAGCCAGCCCACTGCGATCTTGCCGCGCATGGTCTCCAGCAGGCGGCGCTCTTCCATCGCCCGCAGCAGGACCACGGTACTGGCGGTGGCCAGCGAGAAGCCGAAGATCACCCCATGCAGTGTCGGCCAGCCCATCAACCACGCCACGCCCCAGCCGAGCAGGGTGGCCACTGCGATCTGGCCGATGGCACCCGGGATGGCGATGGCCTTGACCGCCATCAGGTCCTTCAGCGAGAAGTGCAGGCCGACGCCGAACATCAGCAGCATCACGCCCAGTTCGGCCAGCTGGTTGGCCAGCGCCTGGTCGGCGACGAACCCCGGGGTGAATGGCCCCACGCAGATGCCAGCAACCAGATACCCGACCAGGGGAGACAAGCGCAGCTTGTTGGCCAGCGCGCCGAAGATGAAGGCGAGCCCCAGGCCAACGGCGACGATGTTGATCAGGTCGGTGTCATGGTGCATCGGCACTCGCAGGGTTCGGGGAGGGGGATGTCCCGATTTTCACCCAAGCGGCCAGATGCAGCAAACCCGGCAGGTGGAACGGATGGTTTGAGCAGTACAGGGCCGATCCCTTCTGCCGGAACAGAAGGGATGCAGGTTCCACCGCGCCGCCGGGCGCGGCCCGGCGTTACCGGTGCCGCTTACCAGGTGTACCGGATACGCCCGTACACATACGCGCCGTTGAAGCCGAACGGCGAGTAGTTGCTGTACGGCAGCATGCCGAAGGTCGAGTTCTGCAGGTCCGCCGTCCGGTCCGGATACTTGTCCAGCAGATTGTCCGCGCCGACGGTCAGGGTCCAGTTGCTGCTCGGCTTGTAGCTGGCCGAGGCATCCACTACCCAGGCATCACCGTAGGTCTGGTCACGCAGCGCGGTGGCCGAATTGCGCACGGTGAACTTGCCGTAGCGTGTGGCCGCCAGGCCCAGCTCCCAATGATCCGAGCGCCAGGTGCCGCTGAGGATCGCCTTGTCGCGCGGATAGCTGTCCTCGATGCGGCCGATCTCATCGCGGCCGATCAGCGACTGCGAGATACCCAGCGTCGGGAACACCGACGGAGACCCGTTCACCCGCTTCACTTCGGTTTCGTTGTAGCTGTAGGCCGCCGTCAGCTCCAGGCTGCTGGCACTGAAGGGCACGGTATAGCTGGAGACGAAGTCCACGCCCCGCGTGCGCGTGTCCAGTGCATTGGTGAAGTACGAGAAGGCCGTCACCTGCGGCAGGCCCAGCCCGCCCAGCAGCGCGGCTGCAGCCGGCGTGGTGGTGATGTTGGAGGACAGCGCGATGCGATCGTCAATGTCGATCTGGTATGCATCGACGGTCACGTACAGGCGGTCCACCGGCTGCAGCACCAGGCCCAGGCTGTAACTGGTGGAGGTCTCGGCCTTCAGTGGCGAGGCGCCCAGCGCTTGTGCGGCCGGGCTGGTGGTGGGGAAAGTGCCGCGTTCGAAGAAGTCACCGTTGATGATGGTGCTGGTCACCGCCTGGTAGCCCTGCTGGCCCAGCGATGGCGCGCGGAAGCCACTGGACGCGGTGGCCCGCAGCGCGACCTTGTCGGTGAACGCGTAGCGTGCCGATAGCTTGCCGGAGAAACGGTCACCGAAGTCCGAATAGTCTTCGTAGCGCCCGGTGAGGCCGGCGGAGAACTTCTCGGTCAGGTCCGCTTCCAGGCCGGCGTAGACCGCATAGTTGTGGCGGTCGGTATGCACTTCATTGGTCGGGGTGAAGCCGGCGAAGCCCTGCGCGCCGCTGCCGGTGTATGAATTCAGCTCGCCCGGGTTCTGGTCCCACTTCTCCTTGCGGTACTCGCCACCGAAGGACAGCGTCACCGGATAGGCCAGGCCCCAGTCCAGCGACTTGGTCAGGTCGGCATTGAAGATGTCCTGCTGGTACTTCAACGTGCCGTCGTAGAACGAGCTCGGGCTGGCCGTGCCCAGGCTGTAGTTGATGGTGTTGCGGGTGTGGAAATCCAGGGTGTTCTCGCCGTGGTTCAGGCTCAGGTCCCAGGTCCAGCCGCTGTCGGTGCTGCCCTTGACGCCGGCCACCAGCGAGCGGTCCTTGGAGTACTGGTTGATCTGCGGCACGAAGCCGTCGGGGTAGATCTGGGCCAGCAGGGCGCCCTGCCCACTGTGGTTGCGCGAGCGGTAGAACGCGAACGAGGTGATGTCGCGGTTGCTGAGCAACGCGCTGGCGTAGCCGGTAACGCGGTCGCTGAAGTCGAAGCTGGCGTTGGCCGAGGCGGCGGTCGCATCCACACGCGGATCGCCGACCACGAAGGTCGTCTCGCCGATGCCAGGGAAATTGCCGGTGTTCGGTGTGCTGCCCTGGTAAGGACCGGCGCGGTTGCTTTCATCCTGCTGGCTGATCTGCCCGGCCACGTGCAGGCGGCCACGGCCGCTGCCGAACTCCACGCCGGTATCGCCGGAGAGCTGGTACTTGTTGCCATCGCCGGCCGAATACTGGCCGTAGTCGACGGCCAGGCTGCCGCCGCTGCCGCTGCCCTTGAGCACGATGTTGATGACGCCGGCGATGGCGTCCGAGCCGTACTGCGCCGAAGCGCCATCGCGCAGCACTTCAACGCGCTCGATGGCGGCGATCGGAATCGCATTGATGTCCACCGCCGACGAGCCGCGGCCGATGCTGCCGTTGACGTTGATCATGGCGGAGGTGTGGCGGCGCTTGCCGTTGACCAGCACCAGCACCTGGTCCGGTGACAGGCCACGCAGCTGCGCCGGTCGCACGCCGCTGGTGCCGTCGGTCAGGGCCGGGCGCGGGAAGTTCAGCGAGGGCAGGGCACGCGACAGCGCGGTGGCCAGTTCGCTGGTGCCGGTGGACTGCAGAACCTCGGGGGTGATGATGTCGATCGGGGACTGCGATTCGGCGACCGTGCGGTCGGCCACGCGGGTACCGGTGACGATCACGGTGTCCAGTGTGTTGGCGGCAGTACCGCTCTGCTGGGCGGCGGCGAGGAACGGAGAGCCACCGAGTGCGACAGCGACGGCGGCGGCGATCAGGCTGGTCTTGCGGGTCATCGGGACGGAACTCCGGTTGGCGGGGACGGCACCGGTATCGACATCACGAGGTGAAGCGGACGACGGTTGTTGCGGTGCGCAAAATAGGAATTAACGGGATATTCAGTGCCTGTCAAATGCCGGCCATCGGAAAAAACGTTGCAGCAGCAACCATTTAGCCGCGATGGGCATCATCATGAGAGGGGCCCGGGACGCGTGCGGTGAGGACGTGGGAGAGAGGAAACGCCAGCCGCTGCGCATCCCGGGGCGCGTCAAGTATTCGTTAACGCTAGAATTGCGTCGCAGGAACAGTGCTTACCAGCACATTCCATCCGGTTATATGGACCCCTCCCCCGATGATTTCGCTTCGTAATTTCGCCTTGCGCCGCGGCGAGCGGCTGCTGTTGTCCAACGTCGACCTGACCCTGCATGCCGGTTACCGGGTGGGCGTGGTCGGCCGCAACGGTGCCGGCAAGTCCAGCCTGTTCGCGGCGGTGAAGGGCGAACTGGAGGCCGACAAGGGCGACGTCGACCTGCCCGGCAAGGTCCGCATTGCCAGCGTGGCCCAGGAAACCCCGTCGCTGCCGGATCCGGCGTTGAGCTTCGTGCTCGGTGGCGATACGGAAGTGGCCGCCGTGCTGGCCGAAGAGGCCGATGCGACCGCCCGTGAAGACTGGGAGGCGGTGGCCAATGCCCATACCCGGATGGCCGAGATGGGCGCCTATGACGCCGAAGCACGTGCCGGCAAGCTGCTGCACGGCCTCGGATTCCCGGCCGAGACCCACCACCGCGCGGTGTCCTCCTTCTCCGGTGGCTGGCGCGTGCGCCTGAACCTGGCCCGCGCGCTGATGATGCCCAGCGACCTGCTGCTGCTCGACGAACCGACCAACCACCTCGATCTGGATGCGGTGTACTGGCTGGAACAGTGGCTGCTGAAGTACCCCGGCACGCTGCTGCTGATCTCGCATGACCGCGAGTTCCTCGACAACGTTGCCACCCACACCCTGCACCTGCATGGGGGTGGCGCCAAGCTGTACCCGGGCGGCTACACCGATTTCGAGCGCCAACGTGCCGAGCAGCTGCGCCAGCAGCAGATCGCGCACGAGAAGGAACAGGCCGAGCGGGCCCATCTGCAGAGCTTCATCGACCGCTTCAAGGCGCAGGCCAGCAAGGCCGCGCAGGCGCAGAGCCGCATGAAGCGTCTGGCCAAGCTGGCCGGTACCGAGGCCGTGCGTGCCGAGCGCGAGTTCCGTATCGAGTTCGCACCGCCCGCCAAACTGCCGTTCTCGCTGATCCGCCTGAATCATGTCGAGGCGGGCTATGGCCAGGACGCCGTGATCCTGCACAACGTCGGCTTTGGTCTGGAAGCGGGACAACGCATCGGCCTGCTCGGCCCCAACGGCGCCGGCAAGACCACTCTGGTGAAGACCCTGGTGGGCGAGCTGGCACCGATTACCGGAGAGCGCATGGCCCATCCGGACCTGAAGATCGGCTACTTCGCACAGCACACGGTCGAGTCGCTGCACGAAGGCCAGTCGCCGATGGAGCATTTCCGCGAGATCGCGCCGGATGCGCCGAACCAGTCGTTCCGCGACTTCCTCGGCAAGTGGAATTTCCCGGGTGATCGTGCATTCGAGCCGGTCGATGGCTTCTCCGGTGGTGAGCGTGCGCGCCTGGCGCTGGCGCTGATCGCCTGGCAGCAGCCGAACGTGCTGCTGCTGGACGAACCGACCAACCACCTGGACCTGGAAATGCGCGAGGCGCTGGCCGAAGCGCTGGCAACCTTCGAAGGCGCGATCGTGATGGTCTCCCATGATCGCCACCTGATCGGCCTGGTCTGCGATACCTACTGGCGCGTGGCCGATGGCGTGGTCGAGCCGTTCGACGGAGATCTCGACGCCTACGCTGCGTGGCTGCGCACCCGTCCGCAGGCGCAGGGCACCAAGGCGCGCATGGAGCAGGTGGAAGAGCCGGTGGTGGTCAAGACCGCACCGGTGGCGCAGGTCGTGCAGAAGAAGCCGGTGAATCCGCACAAGCTGGCCGCGGCGGAAGCCAAGGTGGCCGAGCTGGAAGCCGGCCTGGCCGAACTGGACCGTCAACTGGCGGACCCGGCCAACTATGCCGACAGCACCCGCATGGCCGTGCTGGGCCGTGATCGCGAAACGGCCGCTGCGCAGCTGGAAAAGGCTGAAGCTGCCTGGATGGAACTGCTGGAGTCCTGATGGAGGGCGCCGGGCCATGCCCGGTGGTGTTCCCGATGTACTGCGCTCGCCGGGCTTGGCCCGGCGCTACCGCTCGCATGCATCAGCCCTGCGCCTGCAACCACTCGCGGAAGCGCCGTGCAGGCTCACGCTCGGCGCGTGAGCGCAGCCTCGTCAGCCAGTAGCGGCCCAGTTCCAGCGTCGTGGCGAACGGCTGTAGCAGCCGTCCTTCCGCCAGTTCCTGTTCGAACATGCGCAGCGGCAGCAGGGCCACGCCGGCCCCTCCGGCAGCGGCCATGGCCAAGGTCAGCGACGAATCGAATATCGGCCCGCGCGCCTCCACGCCGCTGACCCCGGCCGCCTGCAGCCAGCGCGGCCATTCGTCATTGCGATAGGAGCGCAGCAGCGGCAGCGTGCCCAGATCACGCGGCTGTTTCAGCCGGCGTGCCAGGGCGGGGGCGCACAGCGGTGCGAACGGCGCATCCAGGATCGCCGTGCAGGCCTGCCCCTGCCAGTCGCCCTCACCGAAGCGGATGGCCAGGTCCAGGCCTTCGCCGGCAAGATCGATGCGGTTGTTGTGCGTCTGCACGCGAAGCTCGATATCCGGATGCGTGGCCTCGAACGCGGCCAGGCGTGGCAGCAGCCAGCCGGTGGCGAAGGTACCCACCACGCCCAGCGTCAGCACTTCGCGGGCCGCTCCCCCCGTGTAGCGCGCGATGCTGGCCGAGATGCGCTCGAACGCTTCGTTGAGCACCGGGAACAGCGCGGCGCCTTCATCGGTGAGGGCGACGCCGCGAGGCAGGCGATGGAACAGGCGGATCCCCAGCCGGTCCTCCAGCCCCCGGATCTGATGGCTCAACGCGGCTTGGCTGACGCACAGCTCAAGCGCGGCGCGGGTGAAGTTCTGGTGGCGGGCCGCTGCTTCGAAGGCGCGCAGGGCGTTGAGCGGCAGAGTCGGATGCAGCATCGGAAAGCCGTGAGCTGAAATGATGACTGATCGTAGCGGGATCCGGATGGTTCGTGGAATCTCCGTTGAATGCCCTTCTTAGGCATGAATGAAATTGATGGCACGTGCTGAAAAAACGCGCTGGTCAGGCGCGGCGGGGGCTTTCGATAATCGGGTTCACTTTCCGGAGGTCCTGCATGTTGCCCCGTCGACGATTCCTTCAGTTCAGTACTTCAGCAGTGGTGTCTTCACTGGCTCTGCCGCTGATCGCCCGTGCTGCCGGCAGGGGCGTTGGCACGTCGGCGGCGGCCGGCGCGATCGCCGCCGCCACGGACTTTGCCGCCCTGGAAAAGGCCTGCGCGGGCCGGCTTGGCGTGACCGTGCTGGATACCGCCAGCGGTCGCCGCATCGGCCATCGCCAGGATGAGCGGTTCCCGCTGTGCAGCACGTTCAAGACGGTGCTGGCGGCCA
Source organism: Stenotrophomonas sp. STEN009 (assembly GCF_056760395.1). Taxonomy (NCBI): domain Bacteria; kingdom Pseudomonadati; phylum Pseudomonadota; class Gammaproteobacteria; order Lysobacterales; family Lysobacteraceae; genus Stenotrophomonas; species Stenotrophomonas sp. STEN009. The sequence goes on from NZ_JBRRES010000043.1 coordinate 23,473, forward strand.
CGGTGCTGGACCAGTCCCGGCGCGTGCCCGGGCTGCTGGACAGGCGCGTGCCGGTGCGCGAGGCCGACCTGCTCTCGCATGCGCCGGTGGCGCGCCGCCACGCCGGCAAGGATCTGACCGTACGCGACCTGTGCCGGGCAACGATCATCACCAGCGACAACACGGCGGCCAATCTGTTGTTCGACGTGGTGGGCGGGCCGCCCGCCGTGACGGCCTTCCTGCGCGCTCAGGGTGACAGCGTGACCCGCAGCGATCGTCTCGAGCCGGAACTGAACAGCTTCGCCGAGGGTGATCCACGTGACACCACCACGCCGGCGGCGATGGCCGCGACCCTGCAGCGGCTGGTGCTGGGCGATGCGCTGGCGCCGGGCGCGCGCCAGCAACTGGCCGACTGGCTGATCGACAACGAAACCGGCGATGCGTGCCTGCGCGCAGGGCTGGGCGCGCGCTGGCGGGTGGGCGACAAGACCGGCAGCAATGGCGAGGATGCACGCAATGACACCGCCGTGTTGTGGCCCATGGGGGGAGGGGCACCCTGGGTAATTACGGCCTACCTGCAGGCTGCGGACATCCGCAACGATCAACGCGCCAGCGTGCTGGCGCAGGTTGGACGCATCGCGGACAGGCTGATCGGCTGACGCCCGCCAGTCTCCGGGCCGGGCTTGCTCCGAGGGTCGTGCGCGCGCATCCTGCGCGCGTTCGAAACCACACGGAAGTCCCCCATGAGTCATGAGTTGATCTACCTGCTGCTGATCTTCGCGCTGCTGGTGATCCCGCGCGCGCTGCAGCGCTTCAGCCTGCCCGCACCGCTCACCTGCCTGCTGTTCGGGATCGTCGGCATGCTCTGGCTCGGGGACCAGGCGCACGACGCGGTGATCGGGCTGCTGGCCACGCTCGGCATCTCGTCCCTGTTCCTGTTCGCAGGTCTGGAGGTCGATCTGCAGGCGTTGCGCCGTGGCATGTGGCCCCTGCTGGCGCATCTTGTGGTGCGCAGCGCCACCCTGTTCGGCGTCGGCTGGCTGGCCTGGCGCTACGCCGGCCTGCCGTGGCAGGCCGCGGGCCTGCTGGCCCTGGCGCTGCTGACGCCCTCCACGGGTTTCATCATGGATTCTCTGTCGCGGCTGGGTCTGAGCGAGGACGAGCGGTTCTGGGTGACCAGCAAGGCCATCGCCGGTGAGCTGCTGGCGCTGGCGGCACTGTTCATCGTGCTGCAGGCCGGCGATCCCGGTCACATGGCCCTGTCCAGCCTGGCCCTGCTGGCGATGATGGTCGGCCTGCCGCTGCTGTTCATCGCGCTGGGTCGCTGGGTGGCGCCGCACGCGCCCGGTTCGGAGTTCTCGCTGCTGGTCATGGTCGGCATGGTCGCTGCCTACATCACCTACCTGCTGGGGGTGTATTACCTGGTGGGCGCCTTCATCGCAGGCCTGGTCGCACGGCTGCTGCACCAGCGCATGCCGCTGCTGGCCTCGCACGAGAACCTGCATGCACTGCGGCTGTTCGCATCGTTCTTCGTGCCGTTCTACTTCTTCAATGCCGGCACCAAGGTTCCCGCCGAGGCATTGAGCTTCGAAGCGCTGGGGCTGGGCATCGTGATCACCCTGGTGGTGCTGCCGCTGCGTATCGGCGTGGTCTGGCTGCAGCGCCGGCTGATGTTCGGTGAGAGTTTCCGCAGCAGCCTGCGCGTGTCGCTGGCGCTGGCGCCGACGTTGATCTTCACCCTGGTCCTGGCCGCGATCATGCGTGAGCGGTTCCAGATTCCGGCGGTGCTGTTCGGCGCATTGCTGCTGTACGCGGCGCTGACCACCCTGCTGCCCTCGCTGGTGTTCCGCACGCCCTTCGATGTCGACCCGGTCGAGCAGGAGCCGGACGGGGCGGGCGAGGCCGCACCGGTGGCGGCAACCGAGACCCTGGCGGAGGGCGTGGACACGAGCCGTTGAACGGGCCAGTGGTTTGCGCAGGCCGGCCATGGTCGTTAGGGTTGGGGCATGAAACTGCCTGCCCTCGTCACTGCTTCTGTCGCCCTGCTCACGCTCGCAGCCTGCTCACAGCCCTCGCATACGGTCGCCCACGACGTGGCGACGGCCCCGGCCGATGCCTTCATGGCTGCGATCGCCGCCCACTGCGGCCAGGCGTATGAGGGCAAAGTGGTGGAGGACACGCCGGCACCGACCGGCAAGGACCCCTTCGCCGGGCAGCGGCTGGTCATGCACGTGCGGGGCTGTGCCGATCCCGGGCATGAGCTGCGCATCCCCTTCCATGTCGGCGATGATCATTCGCGGACCTGGGTCCTGACCCGCACCGAGAGCGGGCTGCGCCTCAAGCACGATCACCGGCATGCCGATGGCAGCCCTGATGCGATCACCCTGTATGGCGGCGACAGCCGTCCGCCGGGTACCGCCGAACGCCAGCAGTTCCCGGCCGATGCCGATTCGGTGGCCATGTTCCGCCGCGCCGACATGCTGGCGTCCACCCACAACGTGTGGGCGATGGAGATCGAGCCGGACCAGCGCTTCGTCTACGAGCTGACCCGTCCCGAAGGCCGCCGCTTCCGCGTGCAGTTCGACCTGAGCAAGCCGGTGGCGTTGCCGCCAGCACCGTGGGGCGACGAGGCCCCGCCGGCAACCGCACCGTAGCGCTCGAATCGGGCCTGGCAGTACCGGGCCATCCCCGGCGAGCGCGGCGGCCCCGGGGGTTGTGCCGCCCCGCGGCCCCACGGTAGTTAGGGACGCGCGGGGCGGACCGGGCCCGGCCGGCCGTTGGGACCCCCCACAGGCCACCCGCCTATCCCCCCCAGCGGCCCCCCCGCGCCCCGCCGCGCCGGGGGCGGGGGGGGGGGGCGCGGGGCCCCCCCCCCCCGCGTCCGCAGGTTCGTTCGCTCAGCGCGTGCCGAAGCGGGCCCGGCAGCCGTTGCTCACCCAGACCTGGCCTCGCGCATAGCCCCAGCTGCGGCCCTCCTGGCAGGCGCTGCCCGACAACTGCTGCTGCAGCACCGGCCGGCCCTGACGCTCGTCCCAGTCACAGTTCTGGACGCGGTTGTTGTTGCTGCTGCAGGTGATGGAGTAATTGCTGTTGCCGCCGCCGCCCCAGCCGCCGTTGCCGCCGCCCCAGCCACCGCGGGCTTCAGCGAACTCGGCGCGGCAGCCATTGCTGACCCACACCGCGCCATTGCGCACGCCCCAGGTGCGGCCTTCCTGGCAGGGACTGCCGGACAACTGGCGGACCAGGCGGGCATTGCGCCAGCCGACCGGACAGCTGCGTTCACGGTTGTTCTGGCTTTCGCAGCGGATGGTGTCGCCGTTGTTGCCCCCCCAACCGCCATTGCCACCGCCCCAACCGCCGCGACCCTCGACGAATTCGGCACGGCAGCCGTTGTTGACCCAGATGCTGCCGTTGCGGCTGCCCCAGGTACGGCCTTCCTGGCAGGCCGAGCCGGACAGCTGGCGTACCAGCTGCGCGCTGCGCCAGCCGGTAGTGCAGACCCGTTCGCGGTTGTTCTGGCTTTCGCAGCGGATGACGCCGTTCTGCGCGGCGGCGGGGGCGGGGGAGAGGGTGAGCCCGGCGAGGGCGCCCAGGCTGAGGGTGACGGCCAGGCTGGCCAGGGACAGCGTTTTCATGGCGAATCCCCATACGGTGTGTGGTGCGCGACTATAAGGACGGAACGGATAAAGCCCGTGTGACTGCCCCGCATTTGCCCCGGCCGGGGCCTCGGCCGCAGAATACGGGGCTTTCCGGCCCCATCGGGTGCCGGCGTTCTCCAGCGGAGCTTTCCCCCATGCGTACCCACTTCTGCGGCCTGGTCGACGAGACCCTGATTGGCCAGACTGTCACCCTCGCCGGCTGGACCGACGTGGCCCGTAACCAGGGCGGCGTCTGCTTCATCGATCTGCGCGATCATGAAGGCATCGTGCAGGTGACGGTCGAGGTCGACAACGCCGAAGTGTTCGCGGTCGCGGCCAGCCTGGGCTACGAGGATGTGCTGCAGGTGGAAGGCGTGGTGCGTGCCCGCCACGCGGTGAACGACAAGATGGCGACCGGCAGGGTGGAAGTGATCGCCACGGCCATTACCGTGCTGAACAAGGCGGCGCCGCTGCCGTTCCACGCTCACGAGAATCCGGGCGAAGATACCCGCCTGAAGTACCGCTACCTGGACCTGCGCCGCCCGGAAATGCAGCGCATGCAGCGCACCCGCATCAAGCTGGTGCAGGCGCTGCGCCGTCACCTGGATGCGCGTGGCTTCCAGGACATCGAAACCCCGATCCTGACCAAGGCCACCCCGGAGGGCGCGCGCGACTTCCTGGTGCCGGCGCGCATGCATCCGGGCGAGTTCTACGCTCTGCCGCAAAGCCCGCAGCTGTTCAAGCAGATCCTGATGGTGGCCGGCTTCGACCGTTACTACCAGATCGCGCGCTGCTTCCGCGATGAAGCGCTGCGTGCCGACCGCCAGCTGGAATTCACCCAGCTGGACATGGAGTTCGCCTTCGTGCGCGAGCGCGACGTGCAGGATTTCGTCGAAGAGATGATCCGCGCCATCTTCAAGGAAGTGGTGGACGTCGACCTGGATGCCAGCTTCCCGCGCATGACCTGGGCCGAAGCGATGCGCCGGTATGGGTCGGACAAGCCGGACCTGCGCATCGCACTGGAACTGGTGGACGTGGCCGAGCTGGTCAAGGGCAGTGAGTTCCCGGTGTTCACCGGCCCGGCCAACGACGCCGATGGCCGCGTCGCCGCGCTGCGCATCCCCGGTGGCGCAGCGTTGAGCCGCAAGCAGATCGATGAGTACGCTGCGCACGCCGCCAAGTACGGCGCCAAAGGCCTGGCCTACATCAAGATCGCCGACAACGGCGAGGTCAGCTCGCCGATCCAGAAGTTCTTCAGCGAAGACGCCTTCGCCGCGCTGGTTGCCCACGTCGGCGCCGGCAAGGGTGACATCGTGTTCTTCGGTGCCGGTGGCTATAACAAGGTCTCCGACTTCATGGGCGCACTGCGCCTGAAGGCCGGCAAGGACTTCGGGCTGGTCGCCGATGGCTGGCGCCCGTTGTGGGTCACCGATTTCCCGATGTTCGAATGGGACGACGAGGCGCAGCGCTATGTCGCCCTGCATCACCCCTTCACCGCACCGGCCGTGGACGATATCGCCGACCTGCGCGCCAATGCCCGTACTGCGGTCTCGCGCGGCTACGACATGGTGCTCAACGGCAATGAGATCGGCGGCGGCTCGATCCGTATCCATCGCCCGGACATGCAGAGCGCGGTGTTCGAGCTGCTCGGCATCGGTGCCGAAGAAGCGCGTGCGAAGTTCGGTTTCCTGCTCGACGCGCTGAACTACGGCGCGCCGCCGCACGGCGGCATCGCATTCGGCATCGACCGCATCGCCGCGCTGATGGCCGGTACCGAGTCGATCCGCGACGTCATCCCGTTCCCGAAGACCACCGGTGCACAGGATCTGATGACCGACGCGCCGTCGCCGATCGTCGACGAGCAGCTGGCCGAAGTGCACATCCAGGTTCGCCCCAAGAAAAACTGATCAGGAGATCCAGGCAATGACCGAGTTTGCGTTTTCGCTGGAGTGGGAAAAGCTGGGCAATGAAGGCTCCGAGGCCAACCTGGTCACCGAGCGGGCACGCGTGTTCGGTGGTTGGCTGGTCCGCGTCGGTACCAACCCGGCGGCGATGGCACTGACCTTCGTCGCCGACGGCGAAGGCCGCTGGGACGGTGAAGACTTCGGCGTCGAGGATTACGAAGACGACGAAGAGGAAGAAGAGTACGACGAGGACGAGGAAGGCGAAGAAGAGGACGAGGACGAAGAGGAGTACGAGGAAGAGGACGAGGAAGAAGAAGACGCGGAATCGCCTGAAAAGGCTTGACCCGCCCTTCGCGCTGACGTCAACTTCCTGCATGTACTCGATCCGCCGCGCCACCGTGGACGACGCGCCGACCTTGTCGGCGCTGGCCGCACGCACGTTCACCGAGACCTTCGGCCACCTGTATCCGCCGCAGGACCTGCAGGCTTTCCTGCAGGAGTCCTACACGGTCGAGCGCCAGCGCACGATCCTCGCCCACCCGGATTACGCCGTGTGGTTGCTGGAGCGGGAAGGGGAGGCGGTCGGTCATGCCGCCGCCGGCCCCTGTGGCCTGCCCCATCCGGACGTGAAAGCGGGGGATGGCGAGCTCAAGCGCCTGTATCTGATCAAGTCGCAGCAGAGTTGTGGCTGGGGCAGCCGCCTGCTGGAAACCGCCCTGGCGTGGCTGGAGCGCGACGGCCCGAGGACACTGTGGCTGGGCGTGTGGTCGGAGAACTTCGGCGCACAGCGCTTCTACGCCCGTTACGGCTTCGAGAAGGCCGGGCAGTACCTGTTCCCGGTCGGCCAGACCAACGATCTGGAGTTCATCCTGCGCCGCGCGCCGCGAACGGCCTGAGCGCGTTCACCGCCGCTTTCTGCCGGCCTGTGTTCAATCACCTCACGTTTTCGCCCCGCTGATCGCCAGGCTGTTGCACATGACACCCCCCGTACTGCTGCTCCATGGCATCTGGAACGCCCGCGCCTGGGTAGGGCCGCTGGCGTGGCGCCTGCGCGCGCGCGGGTTCCGGGTGCAGACCTTTGGCTATTCCTCCGTGTTCGGCGGCCCGGATGTAGCGGTCCCTCAGCTGTTGGAGCGTCTGGCCGATGCCGGACCGCTGTCGCTGGTCGGCCACAGCCTTGGCGGGCTGCTGGCGCTGGAGGCACTGCGCCGGCAACCGCAGCTGCAGGTACAGCGCGTGGTCTGCCTTGGCTCGCCGCTGCGCGGCAGCGGTACCGCGCGTTCGCTGTCCGAGCATGGCTGGGGCCTGGCCTTGGGCCGCAGCAGTGAACTGCTGCTTGACGGCCTGCCCGACTGGCAGGGCACGGCCGCGGTCGGCCTGATCGCCGGTTCGGTGCCGCATGGGCTGGGCAGCCTGCTCGGCGCGATCGACGATGCCTCCGACGGCACGGTGGCGCTGGCGGAAACCCGCCTGCCGGGTCTGGCCGATCATTGCGTAGTGCGTACCAGCCACAGCGGCCTGGTGGTTTCGCCCGATGCGGCACGGCAGACCGCGCACTTCCTGCGCCACGGCCGGTTCGATCACAGCCGCGACGCTGCGGCCGCGTAGGCGCCCGGTCGATGCGCACCGTCCGGGGGGGGGGGGGGGGCGGGGGGCGGGCGCCGCACGCGCGCCCCGGCGGGCGGGGCGCGGGGGGGGGGCGGGCGCCGCCGCGGCGGGGGCGCGGGCGGAGGCGCCCCGG
>NZ_JBRRES010000044.1:0-30390 GCF_056760395.1 Stenotrophomonas sp. STEN009
GGGGGGGGTGGGGTGTTTGGCGGGGGGGCCTCTCCCCCTGGTTTTTTTTTGGGCGCCCCCCCCCAACACCCCCCCCGGCCCGGCCAAACCCATGACACGCTCTACGCGGCCAACCCACGAGGGGCTGCGCCGTTGGCCGGAACTCACACCAGCGCGCGCAGCACCAGCGCCAGGATCGCCGGCAGCGCCTGGATCATGAAGATCCGGCGGCTCACGCTGTACGCGCCATAGCACCCCGCCACGACCACGCAGGCCAGCGAGAACGTCACCAGCACCGGCTGTGCCATCACCAGCCCCGCCACGATGCCGGCCGCCAGGAAGCCGTTGTACAGCCCCTGGTTGGCCGCCAGCACCTGTGTGGTCTGCGCCTTCTCCGGCGTGTTGCGGAACGTTTTCAGCCCCAGTGGCCGCGTCCACAGGAACATCTCCAGCACCAGGAAGTAGACGTGCAGCAGGGCGACCAGCAGAGTCAGGGCGAGTGCGATCCAGTACATGGGCGGCTCCTTGAACAGGGATGGAGAATGGGGTCAGATCCCTTTCCTGCCGGAAAAGGATCCGACCCCGGAAAATCAGCGGTCGCGGGGCAGCTTCTTCTCTTCGCGCAGCACGCCGAACGCGGCCAGCGTCATGAACGCGGCCACCGCAACGCCTCCGATGAACACCACGTGCGAACCGAACAATGCCAGTCCCTTGTGCACCCAGGTGAAGCTCAGGTCGGCACCACGATAGACCACCGTGTCGATGGCCGCACCGGCCTTGTAGCGCCATTGCCGGTCGACACGGGTATAGATCGTCTCGCGTGCCGGCTTGGCCAGGGCGAACTCGCTGGCCCGGGTCATCACCTGCACCACCGCCACCATCAGCGGCATCGGCGACGCCGCCAGCACCGAGAAGCCGATCAGGATCGCGAAGCCGGGAATCAACAGCGCCGGGGCGATGCCGTGGCGCGACAGCAGCCAGCGGGTCAGGCCCAGCTGCATCAGCAGGGCCAGCGCGTTCACCGCCAGATCGATGCGCGAGAAAAATGCGGTGCTCGCCGCAGGGTCGGTGAACGACGCGCGCACGATGCTGGCCTGCTGGTTGTACAGCAGCGTTCCCACGCCGACGCCGAACACCACCATGATGGCCAGCCAGCGCAGCAGGGGCTCGCGCGCGATCAGCTTCAGGCCATCAAGCACGCTGCCGCCCATCGGCTGCTCGCCGGAGACCAGTTGCTGCTCGCGTTCACGCAGCACCGCCCAGTGCCGCAGGCGCCAGATGCACAGCAGGCACACGATCAGGAAGCCGGCCGAGACCAGCATCAGGTTGGCGATACCCACCCGCTGCACCAGCGCACTGGTGATGATCGGGCCGAGGAACGCGCCGAGCGTGCCGGCCGCGCCGATGTAGCCGTAGTACGCACGGGCCTGCACGTTGGAGAACACATCCGCCATGAAGCTCCAGAACACGGCGACGGCGAACAGGTTGAACACCATGACCCAGAAGAAGAAGGCCATGCCCCGCCCCGGCACGCCACTGTCGAACAGTGCGTAGAAGCCCAGCAGGGTCGCGATGAAGAAGCCATACACGGCCGGCAGGAATACCCGCCGCGGAAAGCGGCTGACCAGCCAGCCATAGACCGGCTGCAGCACCAGCATGATCACGAACACGCAGGAAAACAGGAACTGCAGGACGAAATCCTTCAGTGCGATGCCGTGGCTGGCGAACCAGGCGATCAGCACCGGCGGGAACACCGTCTCCAGGTCGGCCGAAGCCGCCATCGCCTCGCGTACCGGTCGCAGCACGTAGTAGCCGCTCAGCAGGCAGAAGAAGTAGAGGAACGACCACCACAGTGCCGGGGACTCGCGCAGCGCTGCCAGCAGCCCGCGCAACGGCCTCCCGTCCTGCACCGAACTCATGCGGCGCCCCACGCCAGCAGGCAGCGGTTGGACAGCGGCATGGCAGGCTCCGGGGGGCGGCAAAGCGCGTACGTTAGCCAATGCACTGCAACATCGCCAGCGCGGCACGCAGGTGGCACCGCAGGGGACTCGCACGGGCGACCGCCGACACGTTCGGATACACAATCCGGCAGCGTCAAAATTCCAACTTTTTCAACGAGATGCGCATTCATCTTCGCTTTGTTTGTGCACAGGCGAAAAGCGGCGCTAGAATCGCCATCAGCAGTCGCGCACGGGTCCAACCGATGAAAAAGAACAGCCTGCGTCGTCCGATCCGTTCGGCGGCCACCGGTTTGCTGGGCATGCTGATGCCCGTTGCCTTGTCCACCACCGCGCAGACCCCGCCGGCCTTGCCGCCGATGCCGGCCAACATCGAGACCGCGGCCGCGCCGGCCGTCGCTCATACCCAGCCGGCCGCTTACCGTACCGGCCTGATGCCGCAGGTGCAGGCACCCGCCCCCGGCTTCAACGTTGCCAACATCGAATCGATGGCGCAGCAGCTCACCTATGGCGAGCGCGTGCCGGGCATGGCGGTGGCGATCGTGCAGGGTGGACGCGTGCTGAGTGCGCGCGGTTACGGCGTCACCGACGTCAACAATCCGCTGCCGGTCGATGCCCATACCGTGTTCCGGCTGGCCTCGCTGTCCAAGGCCTTCGCGGGCACCATGGCCGGCCTGCTGGTCAATGACGGCACGCTGCGCTGGGACAGCAAGGTCACCGACTATGTGCCCGGCTTCCGCCTCAACTCGCCGGAAGCCACCGAGCGTCTGACCGTCGCCGACGTGCTCAGCCACCGCGTCGGCCTGCCCTACAACGCCTACGACCGTGACATCGAAGGCAACGCCGAGTACTACGCACTGACCCAGAAGCTGGCCAACACCAGCCTCAAGTGCCTGCCAGGCGACTGCTACGCCTACCAGAACGTGGCCTTCAGCCTGATCGGCGACGTCGTCTACGCCGCCTCCGGCAGCTTCTACGAGCAGGCGGTCGAGCGCCGCATCTTCAAGCCGCTGGGCATGAACGATGCCAGCCTCGGCCTGGCCGGCATCCAGGCCAGTTCGCGGTGGGCACGTCCGCATGTGCGCAGCCGTAATGGCTGGGTGTCGCTGACGCCGAAACCGACCTACTACCGGGTCGCGCCGGCGGCCGGCGTCAACGCCAGTGCCAGCGACATGGCACAGTGGCTGCTGGCCCACACCGGTCATCGCCCCGACGTGCTGCCGGCACCGCTGCTGGCCACCCTGCATTCGAGCCTGATCAACACGCCGGGCGAAATGCGGTCGGGCTGGCGCCGCGAGCGTCTGCATTCGGCCGGCTACGCGCTCGGCTGGCGCACCTTCGATTACGCCGGTCATGACGTGGTGTTCCACGCCGGCGCCGTGCAGGGCTACCGTGGCCTTGTCGCTCTGGTCCCGGAGCGTGATCTCGGCATCGCGATCATGTGGAACGGCGAAAGTGGCCTGCCCAGCGGCCTGCTGCCGACCGTGCTCGACTCCGCGCTTGGCCTTCCCTCGCAACGCTGGCTGGACGTGGATACCGACTTCGGCAGCGACAACCTGATGGCCGAGGGCGCAAGCCCGGCGCAGCAGGACAAGCGCAAGGGCAAGGGTGCATCCAGCAACCGCGCGGTCGCCTCGCCGCGCTGAACCGGCACTCCCTGGCATCACCGGAAGGGCGGCCCATCGGTCGCCCTTTTTTTTGCGGGCTGCAGGCAGGGGATAAAAAAACCCCCTCCTCGCTGGGCAGCCGAGGAAGGGGTTTCAGGGTACGGCTATCGGGAAGTACTTAGATCAGCGGCGCCGGGGTTGCCGGCAGAGCGACCGGAGCGGCCTTCTTCTTGCGGGCGGCCGGCTTGCGCTTGGCGACCTTCTTCGCTGCCTTCTTCGGGGCAGCCTTCTTGGTCGCCTTCTTGGCCGCCTTCTTCGCAACCTTCTTTACGGCCTTCTTGGTCGCCTTCTTGGCGACCTTCTTGGCCGGCTTGCGGGCAGTGGTCTTCTTGGCGGCCTTCTTTGCAGTCTTCTTCGCTGCCTTCTTGGCGACCTTCTTCACTGCCTTCTTCGCGGTCTTCTTCGCCGGCTTCTTGGCTACCTTCTTTGCCGCCTTCTTCACTGCCTTCTTCGCAGTGGTCTTCTTGGCGACCTTCTTCGCAGCCTTCTTCACCGCCTTCTTGGCGGTCGCCTTCTTTGCGACCTTCTTCACTGCCTTCTTGGCAGCGGCCTTCTTAGCGACCTTCTTCACCGCCTTCTTGGCGGCGGGCTTTTTCTTCGCAGCTTTCTTGGTTGCCATGGGATGGCTCCTCGTCAGTGATAGGGAGTTGAAACGCCCAGGTGGATCAAACCCGCGGATGCTGCGTGCGGGGACCGCCGGCGCGTCAGGCGCGCCGTTACGGATGCGGCAATGCCTGCCTCGATCGGCGGAGCAGGCATCGGAACGGGAGTTGCCTTGCATTTCTCCGGGGGAAGCGGGGCCATGTCCACCGTCTTGGGGATCGCGGTGGCTTTCGAGGGGCTGCTTCGCATCGGACGATTGATTCTGCGCACTCGGTTGGGCAGGCAAGGTCTGCTGAGGCGAAACCTAATCACGCTTTTTTTTACTGTCAACAACCCCCGCGAAAAATTTTCACATTGGCGCCGTCCCGGACACCGTCTCCAGCGTCCTCGTTTCGCTTCCGCAGACACCGCTGGCGTGCGCAACACGACCGCCACGCGCGCCACTGCGTGCGCGCGCGCTCAAGAAAAAACACTTGAAATAAGCACTCTGCGTAGATGCGTGCCATTCCTGCGCCACCTCGCGCGCGCGCCCGGGTTACGTATCGCAGCGGCCTGCCGCGCCACCACAACGGGGCCGCAACGAGGCAGGAAAAGTTTTCACATTCGAACGCGCCGGCGCGGGGTGGAAACGCGGATTTGCGCAAAACTGCGCGCGTCCGAAGACACCCTTCCGAAGCGCCTGATGCCGCGTCGTGGGTGTGCAGCGAACCGGGCGTCATGAGTCCGGCGCGGTCGCCGGAACGAAAACGGCCACCCGAAGGTGGCCGTTTTCAAACCAGGAAACAACGACTCAGTGGTCGTCGTTCTCCAGGACTTCGGCGTAAGCGTCCGGGTCCAGCAGCTCGTTGATCTCTTCGGCGTTGGACAGTTCGACCACGAACATCCAGCCCTCGCCGTAGGCATCTTCGTTGATGGTTTCCGGCTTGTCGGACAGCGCCGAGTTGACCTCGACGACCTTGCCGCTGATCGGGCTGTAGACGTCCGAGGCCGCCTTCACCGACTCGACGACAGCGATCTGCTCGCCGGCCTTGGCGTCGGCGCCGACCTCCGGCAGTTCGACGTAGACCAGGTCACCCAGCAGGCCCTGGGCGTGGTCGGAAATACCGACAGTAACGCGGCCATTGCCTTCGACACGGGCCCACTCGTGGGACTTGAGGAACTTGAGGTCGCCGGGGATCTCGCTCATGGGACTGCTCCAGGATTTGCAGGGGGTGGAAAAAACGGGGCTAGTGTAACCAACCGGCCGCCACTGCTGTCAGTGACGTCCGGCACGTTCGGATCAGGCGTCGGCGAGCACGCCGGGCTGGGCCTGGCCTTCGCGCACGAAGGGGAACTTGACCACGCGCACCGGCACCTGCCGGCCACGGATATCGACCGTGACCTGGCCGAGGTCACCTGCCGGCACTCGGGCAAAGGCGATGCCCTTGGCCAGCGTCGGCGAGAAGGTGCCGGACAGGATTTCGCCCTGGCCGCCGGCCGTGGTGACCACCTGGCCGTGGCGCAGGACACCCTTCTCGTCCATCACCAGGCCGATCATCTGCCGCGCATTGCCGGCGGCCTTCTGCGCTTCCAGCACGTCGCGACCGATGAAGTCACGGCCTTCGTCCAGCGACACCGTCCAGGCCAGTGCGGCTTCGTACGGGCTGATGGCTTCGTCCATGTCCTGGCCGTACAGATTCATGCCGGCCTCCAGGCGCAGGGTGTCGCGGGCACCGAGGCCAGCCGGCTTCACGCCTGCAGACAGCAGGCGGTTCCAGAACCCGACCACGGCCTCCTGCGGCAGCAGGATCTCGAAACCGTCCTCACCGGTGTAACCGGTACGGGCAACGAACAGTTCGACGCCCTCATCGGACCGCACCTGCAGCGCGGCGAAGCGGCCGAGCTTCCCCAGCGCCTCGCGGTCGGCGGCGCCGACCAGGCCAATGACAAGCTCGCGCGCCTGCGGCCCCTGCACGGCGAGGATGGCCAGGTCAGGACGCTGTTCAACGGACACGTTGAACGGAGCGGCCTGCGTACGCAGCCAGGCCAGATCCTTCTCGCGGGTGGAGGCGTTGACCACCATGCGGAAGAAGTCCTCGCCCAGGTAATAGACGATGAGGTCATCGATGACGCCGCCTTCGGCATTGAGCATGCACGAGTACAGCGCCTTGCCCGGCACCTTCAGCTTGTCGATGGAATTGGCCAGCAGGCGGCGCAGGAACGGCTTGACCTGCTCGCCGCGCAGGTCCACCACGGTCATGTGGCTGACGTCGAACACGCCGGCCTCGCGACGCACCAGATGGTGCTCGTCCAGCTGCGAGCCGTAGTGGATGGGCATGTCCCAACCCCCGAAATCGACCATCTTGGCGCCGAGGGCGCGGTGGGTATCGTTGAGCAGCGTCTTCTGGGTCATGACCGTTCCGGCAGCAGAGGAAACAAGAACCCCCATTATCCCAGATCGATCGCCCACGGGCGTGCCGCACCGCAGCGGTTTGCGCACGCACCGCCCGCAGGCTCAGCTGGCCGCTTCAACCACCAGCGTGCTGCCCTGCACCGCGACCACCCGCACCCGTGCCCCGGCCGGCAGTTCCGGACCGCTGACCTGCCAGTACGCATCGTCGATGCTGACCCGCCCCTGCCCGTCAGTGATGCCCTGCTGCAATGGCACCACCCGACCGATCAGCTGCTCGGCGCGGCGGTTCAGCAACGGCTTGTCGCTGGCGCGTGCCCGCGACCTGCCCCAGCGCCGGTAGCACTGGATCGAAAGCACGCTCAGCACGACGAAGGCGACCACCTGCCACAGCAGCGGGATGCCGGCAAAGATCGCCACCAGCACGAACACCGCTGCAGCGCCGATGCCGATCCACAGCATGAACGCGCCGGGCAGCAGAGCCTCCGCAGCGAACAGGAGCAGGGCCAGCGCCCCCCAGGCGACGACGTCCCAGCGCATGTCAGCCTCCGATCGGCGGCGGTCGCTTGCCGGCCGCCTTGTTGTCCTGGCTCGCCAGTGCCTGCTTGGCCAGCTCGGCCACGCCGGCGATGGAGCCGATCACCCCACTGGCCTCCATCGGCATCAGGACCAGCTTCTGGTTCGGCGAGCTGGCCAGTTCCTTGAACGCTTCCACGTACTTCTGGGCGACGAAGTAGTTGATCGCCTGCACATCGCCCTCGGCGATCGCCGCCGACACCACCTTGGTCGCCATCGCTTCGGCTTCCGCCAGGCGCTCGCGTGCCTCCGCATCGCGGAACGCTGCCTCGCGCCGCCCTTCCGCCTCCAGCACGGTGGCCTGCTTCTCGCCATCGGCGCGCAGGATCTCCGACTGCCGCGAGCCTTCCGCCTCCAGGATCTGCGCACGCTTCTCGCGCTCGGCCTTCATCTGCCGCGCCATCGCGTCGAGCAGATCGCGGGGCGGCTGGATGTCGCGGATCTCGATGCGGTTCACCTTCACGCCCCACGGGTTGGTGGCATGGTCGACCACGCTGAGCAGCTGGGCATTGATCACCTCGCGCTGGCTCAGCGATTCGTCCAGGTCCATCGAGCCGATCACGGTACGGATGTTGGTCTGGACCAGAGCAATCATGGCCACTTCCAGGTTGGCCACCTCATAGGCGGCCTTGGCGGCGTCCAGCACCTGGAAGAACACCACCCCGTCGACGCGCACGGCGGCGTTGTCCTTGGTGATCACTTCCTGGCTGGGTACATCCAGCACTTGCTCCATCATGTTCACCTTGCGCCCCACGCCGTACACGATGGGGATCAGGAAGTGCAGGCCGGGGGTCATGGTGTGGGTGTAGCGGCCGAACCGCTCGACAGTCCATTCATATCCCTGCGGCACCATGCGCACGGCCTTGAACAGGATGACCACGGCCACGAAGGCCAGTACCACGGTAAAGAACATGGTCGGGAACATCAGGCTTTCCTTATCGGTAGACGTCCAACCCCGAGCATAGCGTGTGAATGCGGCGTGCACACGTTCTCACCACCGCACCCGCCCGCGCAGGATGTCGATGAACATCACCCAGTCGCCCAGGAACGAGTACAGCGGGTGGCGGAACGTGGCCGGGCGGTTCTTCTCGAAGAAGAAGTGCCCCACCCACGCGAACCCGTACCCACAGGCCAATGCCGTCAACAGCAGCAGCGGCTGGCCGCGCAGGATCGCCGCAGCGACCAGCAGCAGTACGCCGCAGCTGCCGATGAAGTGCAGGCGCCGCGACACCGGATGGCGGTGCTCGCTGAGATAGAACGGATAGAAGTCACGGAAGCTGGAGAAACGGGACATGTGCGCACTCCCAACGCCACGATCCGCCCCATCATGCCCCTTTCCGGCGGGCCTGGCACTGCCGGCGGTCAGCCCGGCTGGCGCGGCCCGAACATGATCACCGCCATGCCCGCCAGGCACAGTGCAGCACCCAGCAGATCCCAGCGGCTGGGCCGGACGCCATCGACCAGCCACAGCCAGAACAGCGCGGTGCCGATGTACACGCCACCGTAGGCGGCATAGACGCGGCCACTGGCGGTCGGATGCAGGGTCAGCAGCCAGGCGAACAGGGCCAGACTGGCCGCCGCCGGCAGCAGCAGCCAGACGCTGCCTCCTTTGCGCAGCCACAGCCACGGCAGGTAGCAGCCGACGATCTCGGCCAGCGCGGTCAGCAGGAACAGGCCGAGTGTCTTCATTCCTTCTCGGCGGCCTTGGCGTGCTGCCAGAGCGCTTCCTGCGCGTCCAGGTCCAGCGAGGCGAGGGATGTGCCCTGTGCCTCGGCCTGTGCCTCCATCGCCCGGAAGCGACGCTCGAACTTGTGGTTGGCACCGCGCAGCGCGGCGCCCAGGTCGATGTCGGCGTGGCGGGCCAGGTTGGCGCAGACGAACAACAGGTCGCCCAGTTCCTCCTGCAGCCGCGCCTTGTTGCCGGCGATGTCGCCGCGCTCGAACTCCTCGCGCAGTTCCTGCAGTTCCTCGGCGGCCTTGTCCAGGACCGGCAGCGGGCCCGGCCAGTCGAAGCCCACCTTGGCCGCGCGCGACTGCAGCTTCACCGCGCGTTGCCACTCCGGCAGGCCCCGCGAGATTCCAGCCAGGGCGGAATGGTCCTGTTCGCCCTTGGCTGCCCGCTCCGCGCGCTTGATCGCATCCCAGTTGCGCATGACCCCATCGGCATCATCGACGCTGACATCGGCGAAGACATGCGGATGGCGGCGCTGCATCTTGTCGCTGATCGCGCGGGCAACCTCTGCGAAAGCGAACGCCCCCTGCTCTTCGGCCATGCGAGCATGGAATACCACCTGCAGCAGCAGGTCGCCGAGCTCGTCGCAGAGATCATCGAGGTCGCCGCGATCGATCGCATCGGCGACTTCGTAGGCTTCCTCGATGGTGTACGGGGCAATGGTCGCAAAGTCCTGCTCCAGGTCCCATGGGCAGCCGCCCTGCGGATCACGCAGGCGGGCCATGATCGCCAGCAGGCGTTCCAGTTCGGTGCTGGCGGCACTGCCGGCGGTGGGGGTGTCGTGCGCGCTCATGCGGCCTCCAGGTCAGTCGGACAACCAGTCGCGCCACGGCAGGCTGGTATCGCCAAGGGCGATGAAATCGCCGTTCAACAGCGTCTCGCGGCGGTTGTAGCGGAAGGGCTTGCCGGTCGCCGCCGAGAGGACCGCGCCGCCCGCCGCGTGCAGCACGCACTGGCCGGCGGCGGTATCCCATTCGGAGGTCGGGCCGAGCCGCGGGTACACATCCAGGCCCGCCTCGGCAATGCGGCAGAACTTCAGCGACGAGCCCTGGGCGATGGTCTCGATGCGGCCCATGCGCGCCAGCAGCGCTTCGGTTTCCGGCGAGCGGTGGGAGCGGCTTGCCGCCACCCGCAGCGGAGCGGTCGCCGGGCTGCGCGTGCGCAGCACGGTGTCGTGCAGTCCCTGCCGGCGGTACGCCAGTTCGCCGCGCATGGCGTGCCACAGAATGCCGGTGACCGGCGCCAGCACGACGCCAAACGCCGGGGCACCCTGGTAGATCAGGGCGATGTTGACGCTGAATTCGCCGTTGCGCTTGACGAACTCGCGGGTACCGTCAAGCGGATCGACCAGCCAGTAGGCGCCCCAATGGCGGCGCAGTTCCCAGGGCACCTGGGCCGACTCTTCAGACAGGATGGGCAGATCCGGGGTCAGTTGCCGCAGACCCTGCTCGATGACCTGGTTGGCGGCCAGGTCAGCGGCGGTCACCGGACTGTTGTCGTCCTTGATCCGCACGTCGAATCCTTCGGCGTAGACCTGCATGATGGCCTGGCCGGCTTCCTGCGCGATGGCGATCGCGGTCTCGCGCAGATCCGTGGTCAGCTTGATCATCGGGCTCCCTGCAGCCACTGGCGGGCGATGAACAACGCCGCCAGCGAACGGCCCTCGGAAAAGTCCTCGCGCAGCATCAACCGGTCCAGCTCGGACAGCTTCCAGGGCACCACCTCCAGCTCCTCGGGCTCGTCACCGATCAGCTTTTCCGGATACAGGTCGCGCGCCACCACCAGCCACGACTGGTGGCTCATGTACGTCGGCGCCAGCGTCATGGCGCGCAGCACATCGACCCGATGCGCGCCATAGCCGGCCTCTTCCTTCAGTTCGCGATCGGCGGCCTGCTCGGGGGTCTCGCCGGCATCGATCCGGCCCTTGACCAGGCCAAGCTCGTAGCGATGTACCCCGGCGGCGTATTCACGTACCAGCAGCACCGTCTCGTCGTCGAGCATGGGCACCACCACCACCGCACCGTGGCCACGATTGACCAGACGCTCGAAGCGGCGGCGTTCACCATTGGAGAATTCCAGATCCAGATGCTGGCGCTGGAAGGGACCGTTCTCTTCATCGGTGATCCGATGGATGATCGGCAGGCGACGGCTGGCACGGTCATCGTTCATGCGGAATCTCCGCGGCGGCCGACGCGGGCGCCGGGGCCGATAGAATGTGCAGGCAGCAACATGTTCATGAGCCCGAAATGCTAGCAGACCCAACCCCCTCCCCGCTGGCCCTGCACTGGCGGCAACGCGACCTGCAGGTGCTGTGGCATCCGTGCACACAGATGCGCGAGCATCCCGACACCCTGCCGCTGGTGCCGATCGCGCGCGGCGAGGGTGCGTGGCTGATCGACCATGACGGCAACCGCTATCTGGATGCCGTCAGCAGCTGGTGGACGAATCTGTTCGGCCACGCCGAGCCCCGCATCGGCGGCGCCATCGCGGCCCAGGCCGGCCAGCTGGAACAGGTGATGCTGGCCGGCTTCAGCCATGAGCCGGCGATCACCCTGGCCGAACGCCTGCTGGCACTGGCCCCGCGGCAGGCCGGGCGCGATCCGCTGACCAAGGTGTTCTACGCCGACAACGGCTCGGCCGGGGTGGAAGTGGCATTGAAAATGGCCTTCCATTACTTCCATAACCGCGGCGAGACCCGGCGTACGCGTTTCATCGCGCTGGAAAACGGCTACCACGGTGAAACGCTCGGTGCGCTGGCGCTGGGCGACATCCCACTGTACCGGCGGGTGTACGCGCCGTTGCTGGCCGAAGGGCTGTTCGCACCCTCGCCCGACGCCTACCTGGCCGAGCCAGGGCAGAGCGCCGCCGAGCGTGCGCGCCAGGCCGCCGATGGCCTGGCGACGCTGTTCGACCAGCACCCCGGTGAAGTATGCGCGGTGATCCTGGAACCCCGCCTGCAGTGCGCCGGTGGCATGCGCATGCATGATCCGGTGTATCTGCAGCGCGTGCGTGAGCTGTGCGACGCGCACGGTGCGTTCATGATCGCCGACGAGATCGCCACCGGCTTCGGTCGCACCGGCACGATGTTCGCCTGCGAACAGGCCGGGGTGATGCCGGACCTGATGTGCCTGTCCAAGGGCCTGACCGGCGGGTTCCTGCCGCTGGCCGCGGTCCTGGCCACGCAGGCCCTGTACGACGCTTTTCTCGACGACTCCCGCGAGCGTGCGTTCCTGCACTCGCACAGCTATACCGGCAATCCGCTGGCGTGCGCTGCGGCGCTGGCGACGCTGGACATCTTCGGCAGCGACGATGTGATCGCGCGCAACCGCGGCACCGCATCGGTGATGGGCACCCTCGCGGCACCGTTTGCCGACCACCCGCATGTGGCCGATGTGCGCCAGGCCGGCATGGTGGTGGCATTCGAACTGTCGCGCGGCGGCGACAGGCGCACGCCCTTCGACCCTGGACTGCGGCTCGGCCTGCACGCGTACAAGGCAGCACTGAAGCGCGGCGTGGTCCTTCGCCCGCTGGGCGATGTGCTGTACTGGATGCCACCGTACTGCGTGGACGACGAACAACTGGATCTGCTGGCGCATACCACGCTGGCCGCCATCGACGAGGCGATTGCATGCGCGTGACCCGCTGTCCCATCGACCTGCCGCTGCACAGCGGCCAGACCGTGACCCTGCCCGAGGAGACCGCCAACCACCTGGTGCGGGTGATGCGCCTGCGCGAAGGCGATGGCTGCGTCCTGTTCAACGGCGATGGCCATGACTACGCTGCGACGCTGACCGTGGTCGGCAAGCGCGAAGTGCAGGCACGCATCGACAGCGTGCAGGCCATCGACATCGAATCGCCGCTGGCCATCACCCTGATGCAGGGCATCGCGCGCGGCGAAAAGATGGACCTGATCCTGCAGAAGGCCACCGAACTCGGCGTCAGCAGCATCCTGCCGGTGAACGCGGAACGTACCGAGGTGAAGCTGGACGCGGCCCGTGCGGAAAAGCGCGTGGCGCACTGGAACAACGTCGTGCAGTCGGCCTGTGGCCAGTCCGGGCGCGCGTGCATTCCACGGGTGGGTGCCCCGCTGTCGCTGGCGCAGGCGACCGCTGCGCTGCCCGCCGATACGCTGCGGTTGACCCTGGACCCGATGGGTTCGCACCGGCTGTCGACATTGGCAGCGGCGCCCGCGGGCGGCATCGTGATCGCGATTGGTCCGGAGGGCGGCTGGTCGCCACGCGACCGCGAGCAGCTGGCCGCCGCCGGCTTCCAGGGCCTGCAGCTGGGCCCGCGCATCCTGCGCACGGAAACCGCCGGGCTGGCCGCGATCGCCGCGTTGCAGGCGCGGCTGGGTGATCTCGGTTAGGTCCACCGACAACCTGCACGCCAACGGCAGCGCCGGGCCATGCCCGGCGGCCTGTGTCCGGGGGGCGGCCTCAGGCCGCCAGTGAAGCCAGCGCGCTTTCCAGTGCGTCCAGATTCGGCAGCAGCGCGCTCTGCTCACCCAGCAGTACGCGCATGTGCACGATCTGCGGCAGGGTCTCCTCCGACGCATCGGCCAGCAGGCCATCGCGCGGCACCGAGATCAACTGCGGGAAGTTCTGGGTCAGCAACGCGTAATACGGCCGCTGCTGATCGCCGCTGAGCGCCTTCAGTACCACCACCTTGTTGTGGACACCGGCTGCCTCGTCCCCCAGCCCCGAAAGCCGTGCGAATGACACCAGCGGCACCTGCCAGCCATGCCAGGCGATCTCGCCGACCAGCCAGCGGGGGGCGTCGGCCACCGGCTGCACCGGCACCCGCGACATCATTTCGGCCACCGTGGCATTGGGCAGCAGCACGCGTTCGTTGCCGGCCTGGATCAGGACACCACGGATTTCATCGTTGCTGGCGTAACTCATGGAGCTTCTCCGTTGTGGTCACCCTCGCCCCAGCGCGCGGCGATGATCTGCGCCAGTTCCTGCGGTTCGCCAGCGGCCATGCCGGCGGCGACCACGGCGGTGGCGGCGGCCGGGTCGTAGCATCCCTCCCCCACCTGCCCGGCCACCCACGCGCCCGCGGCAGCCAGGTCCAGCGCCGGCCCGACATGGCCCAGATCGGCACCGCTGAGCAGTACCAGTGCGGTGTACTGGGCCGGCAACGCGGCAATCGAGATGCCCTGCGCGTCGGTCAGGAAATGCAGACCGTCGCTGGCCGCGCGGACGCCGATGTCATCGGCCAGCACATGCACCTGCCCGGGCGTGGCGCGCTGGCCGGCTTCGGCCAGCTGCACCGGCAGCGGCGAGACACGCGCCATCTGCTTGACGAGATTGCCGTAGCGGCCCCCATCCAGGCGCATGTGCACCAGCACCGGCACCGCCAATGCCGAAGGCAGCGCGCCCAGCAGGCGACGCAACGCATCAGGGCCACCGATCCCGGCCAGCACCAGCAGCGCGCCCGCGCGTGCGCCGGGCGGGGCGGCCGCATCCAGGTCGACCAGGCTCAGGTGGTCGGTATCGAACGACGATGAGCGCGCCTCGACCTCCGCTGCGGCGTACGCCGGGGTGGCGGCATCGGCCGACTCGTCCACCAGCGACCACGCGGTGTGATCGAACGTCACCGACGGTGCCGCGGGGGGTTCTGTCCGTGCGACCGGCGCTTCCGGCGGTTCGGGCACGATCGGCTGCAGCGCGGCCAGAGCGTGTTCGAACGCGACCGGTTCATGCAGCTGCGCCGGCGGTGCGTACAGGCCATCGGCTGGCACGTCGTCGGCCCAGCGGTGTGCCTGTTGCAGGTGCGTCTGCAGCGCTGCCTCCTGCGGCGCAGGTGGCGGCGCAGGACGGCCGGGCTCCAGCTGCGGGGCCGGTTCGTCCTCGGCGCCCGGCGGCAGCACCTGCTGGTGTCCATGCAGCTTGGCGGCCAGGTGACGCCCCCAGCGCTGCGCCTCCCAGCCGTTCCGGCGCGCGGCCAGCTCGGCTTCGTCGAACACCAGGGTCAGGCCGGGGGCCGACAGCACGGGCTCCAGGCGTTCCAGTGCGTCCTCGACCGCCGCTTCCAGTGCGATCACCACGAACTGCGGCCGCGCGTCATGCAGCGCCTGCGGTTCAAGGCCATTCGGGTCGTCTTCCAGCACGATCTGCACGTCGGCGTGCGCCAGTGCTTCGCGCAGGCGCTCACGCGCCGCGCCAGGCCGGGCCAGCAGGGCGACGGCCGGGTTGGCTTCACTCTCGGACACGGGCGATCCCCAGCAGGTCGTACACGTTACGCATCAGGTCCAGCTCCTGATAAGGCTTGCCCAGGTAGCGCTGGACGCCGATTTCGAAAGCGCGCTGCCGATGCTTGTCGCCGCTGCGCGAGGTGATCATCACGATCGGAACGTCCCGGTAACGCGGGTCGGCGCGCATCGCGGTGGCCAGCTCGTAGCCGTCCATGCGCGGCATCTCGATATCCAGCAGCATCAGGTCGGGAACACGCTCCTCCAGCCGCTCCAGCGCTTCCACGCCATCGCGGGCGACGCTGACTTCAAAGTTGTGGCGCT
Organism: Stenotrophomonas sp. STEN009; assembly: GCF_056760395.1. NCBI lineage: Bacteria > Pseudomonadati > Pseudomonadota > Gammaproteobacteria > Lysobacterales > Lysobacteraceae > Stenotrophomonas > Stenotrophomonas sp. STEN009. Next base: position 15,422 of record NZ_JBRRES010000044.1, read on the forward strand.
CCAGGATGCGGCCGGTGACCTTGCGCATGGTCAGCGAGTCGTCGACCACCATCACCAGCGGCACCTGCCGTTCCTGACGCGGCGCATTGACCAGCACCGGCGGTGTCGGGTTGGCCAGGTAACGACGCACCAGCGGCGCCACGTCCAGGATCACCACCACGCGGCCATCGCCGGTGATGGTGGCACCGTAGATGCCCGGCACTGATGCGATCTGCAGGCCGACCGGCTTGACCACGATTTCGCGGTTGCCCAGCACCTGGTCGATCGCCACGGCAGCTCGCAGGTCGCCGGCGCGGACCAGCAGCAGCGGCACCTGCGCCTGGCCCTCGGCACGTGCCGGTGCCTGGCCGACCAGGCTGCCCAGGTCGTACAGCGGATAGTCTTCGCCGCTGTAGCGATAGCTGCTGTCGGCGGCCTCGAAGCGCTCGCGCGAGAGGCGGCCGATACCGCTGACCGAAGCCACCGGCACGGCAAAGGTGGTTTCGCCGATCTGCACGAACACGGCCTGGGTAACGGCCAGCGTCTGCGGCAGGCGCAGGGTGAAACGCACGCCCTGGCCACGCACCGACTGGATATCGACCGAACCACCCAGCTGGCGCACTTCATTGCGCACCACGTCCATGCCCACGCCGCGGCCTGCCAGCTGGCTGACCTGGTCGGCGGTGGAGAAGCCCGATGCGAAGATCAGGTTGTCCAGTTCATGATCGGCGGGCTGCGCATCGGCGGCCAGCAGGCCACGGTCGATCGCGCGGCGACGGATCGCCTCCCGATCCAGGCCGGCGCCGTCATCGGCCACGTCCAGCACGATTTCCGAGCCTTCGCGATGCAGGCGGATGGCAATTTCGCCCTCTTCCGGCTTGCCGGCGGCACGGCGCTGCTCCGGCGCCTCCAGGCCATGGGCCACCGAGTTGCGCAGCATGTGTTCCAGCGGCGCGACCATGCGGTCGAGGACGTTGCGGTCCAGTTCGCCATGGGTGCCTTCCAGGGTCAGGTGGACCTGCTTGCCGGTGTCGATGCCGGCCTGGCGCACCACGCGGCGCAGACGCGGCACCAGGCCGTCGAACGGCACCATCCGTGCACGCATCAGGCCATCCTGCAGTTCCGAACTGACGCGCGACTGCTGCTGCAGCAGGGCATCGTACTGCCGCGAGAGATCGTCCAGCACGCCCTGCAGGCCGCCCAGGTCGGCGGCGGACTCGTTCAGCGCACGGCTGAGCTGCTGCAGGGTGGAGAAGCGGTCCAGTTCCAGCGGATCGAACTTCTGGTCGGCCTGGTCCTGCTCACGCTGGTAGCGGGCAACGATCTGCGCTTCTGTCTCCAGGTCGAGGCGACGCAGCTGGTCGCGCAGACGCGCGTTGGTACGTTCGAGCTCGCCCATCGCGCCGCGGAAGGCACCGAGCTGCTGCTCCAGGCGCGACCGGTAGATCGCCACCTCACCTGCGTGATTGACCAGCCGGTCGAGCAGATCTGCGCGGACGCGCACCTGCTCCTGCTGGGGACGTGCCAGCGGATCGTCCTCGACCGTGCTTTCGACCGGCAACGGCGCGGACAGCGGTGCATCGACCAGGGCAACGGTCGCGGGTACGACGGTGGTTTCAGTCTCCACCGGGCCAGCCGTGCCGACGGCGGCAGCCGCTGCCGGATCGGTGGCGGTACGTGCCTCGAAAGCATCGACCAGGTCCTGCGCCGGTTCCACCACACGATGCTCGCCGGTACGGGTCAGCAACTGGTGCAGGCGATCGAAACCGCGCTCGAGCAGCTGCACGTCGCGGCGCTCGATCTCGGTGCGCCCCGCCGCGACCACCTCCAGCAGCGATTCGATGCTGTGGCCGAGGTCGCCGATGGCGTTGATGCCGGCCATGCGTGCGCCGCCCTTCAGCGTATGCAGGTCACGCTGCAGGCCGGCGAGCACTTCGCGGTCCTGCGGCGCATCGCGCAGCTCGCTGATCAGGCCATCGCAGTGATCAAGCAGGTCCTTGCCTTCTTCGACGAAGATGTCGACCAGCTCGCGGTCATACACGGTGAAGTCAAGCAGATCGGCAGGCTCCTCGCCCACGCTGCCTTCCGGTTCCGGTTCCGGCATCGGCTCGATCGGCTGGTGCGCCGGCACGTCATCTTCGGCAACAGGACCCTCGACCGGCGTGGAACCGCCCGGTCCGGCAGCGCCGCTGCCCTGGCCCGGCGCGTCTTCCATCTCGAAGAACGGTGACGGCAGCGCGGCGGCCGGCTGCGGATCGACCGCAGGCTCTGCAAGGGACTCCCCGGCATTCACCGTCGCCGGGGACGGCGGGTCGGCGCTCTCTCCTTCACCGACCGCCGTCTCCCCGCCGACGTCCGCATCCTCGGCGAAGGCCTCTGCCTCGCCCGGCGCGAGTTCGCTGGCCTGCAGGCCGAGCACGGACCACTGCCCGTCGTCGGCCGGAGTCTGCTCTTCGTCGATCACATGCAGGCCGGCCTCGAGCGCAGCTTCCAATGTGACCGGTTCCGCAAAACCCGGCGCAGCCATGTCATCCTGCAGGCTCGACAGCGTGCTGTCGAGTGGCAGTGCAGCAGCGTCATCACCCGCATCGAACCCTTCCACGTCATCCCACGACGTATTCAGGTCGATCGTTTCGGTGAACGCGGCGGCGTCCGCCGCCTCATCCGCATCACGGTCATCGACCGGCAGCGCACTGGCGTCCAGGTACGGCGACAGGTCATCCGCGCCTGTCAGCGCGGCGTCTTCGGCCAGCGCGGGGGGCGCATCGGCGACCACCGGCGACACGACCGCTGCGGATTCATCGGCAGCGGCCGCGACCGGTGGCAGCGTGGCCGCCGCCTCCTGCCCGGTAGCGCCCAGCGACGGCCAACCGGCGTCGAAGTAGCGCGAAAGGTCATCACTGGCCGTGAGCTCGCCCACGTCCAGGCCGTCCTTCGCCGGATCGGCTGCGGGCACGTCATGGGTGTCAGCAGGTGCACTGTCGATCCCGGCGTTGATTTCGGCGTCGATGTCGCTCTGCGCATCGGCAGGAAGCTGCGCGTCCACCTCGTGCGCAGGCTCTCCATCGGTCGCGAGCGCCTCTTCGTCATCCAGCCCCACCAGCGGCCAGCGCGCTTCCGGCAGTTCGCCGGCCAGGGCCTGCAGGCGCTGTACCAGCGCAGGCTGAGGCGCAATGCGCGGCTGCTCCGCCTGCAATGCTTCCATGGTCGCGGTAATGGCCTGCGCGGTCGCATCGAGCGCAGCAACACCGTCGTCGCCCGGCACCACATCGGCGGCCAGGGCCCGCTTGATATAGGATTCGGCGCCGCCCGTGACCGCCGTGATCTCCGGCACCTCGGTCATCGCGAAGGCCCCATTCATGGTGTGCACGGCGCGCAGCAGCGCATCGCTCACCGGCTGTGGTGCCTGCTGCGCCGAGCGCAGCCACGCCTGCAGGGTTGCCTGGTGGACCTCCACCTCGGCTTCGAGGATCTCGCGCAGCACGCTGTCGATATTGGCCGGAGTCCCCTCGACCGCGGTCGCGTTCCCGGCGTCGGCTGTCGTCGCCGCTTCCGCTTCGAGAATGCGGCTGATCTCGTCCTCGCCCTCTTCCGCCGCCGGCGCCACCGGTGCGGGCGCCGCAGCCGGCAGCGGCACGTAGAACGTCTCTTCGCCGGCACCCACGCGATCGGCGACGGCCTGCATCGCCTGCAGATCGACACTGATGCGCTGGCCATGACGCAGTGCGTCGCTCAGCTGCGGCAAGGCGGCATGCGCGTGATCAACCATCGCCAGCACGGCCGGCGTGGCCGGACGGCTGCCGTCAAGCACACGGTTGAGCATGCCTTCGATCTTCCACGCGAACTCGCCCAGCGTCCGCGCACCGACCAGGCGGCCGCTGCCCTTGAGGGTGTGGAAGATGCGGCGGATCGGCCGCAGCCGGTCCAGATTGTCCGGCTGCGCGTGCCATGCCGGCAGCAGCGTTCCGAGGTTGGCACGCTCGTCGTCGAACTCTTCCAGGAACACCTCGCGGATGTCCTCGTCGATGTTCTCCGCATCATCGTCGAAGCCGGCATCGAAGCCCGCTTCGGACGCAGCCGTGATCGCGACCGGCGCGTCGGCGGCCGATGGCATCGCCCGCGGGTTGAAGTCCTCCGCGGCGGCGCTCAGTTCAGCGAAGAACCGGGCATCGGCCTCGCTGAAATCGATCGGTGCGATGGTGTCGATCTCGATCAGGGCCACCGCCGGTGCTGCATCTGCGGCAGGCGACGCGTCCGCGGCGAGGGTGACCGGATCCGTTGGCTCCGCATCAACGCTGTCCAGCACCGGATGCAGGTCTGCTTCGTCTTCCAGCACCAGCGTTTCCATCGCATGCAAGGACAGCACGTCGTCGGCGTTGTCCAGTGCACCGGCGTCGAAACGGAATACGACCTCATCAGCCGCCACGTCCGCGGCGCCATGCTCGGCGGCCACCGGATCGAATACCGGCGCCGACGTGATGTCCGGTGTACCGGATCCGGACGCGAACGCCACCGTGTTGTCGCCGGAGACCGACGGTGCATCCGCCATGTCGTCCACCTGGGACAGCGTCCACTGCGGCACCTCGGCCGATATCGCATCGATCGTTTCGTCGCTGGCCAAGGCCGGCGCATGTGCATCATCCGCGTACCCGGCACCGACCTCCACAGCAGCCAGGTCCCATTGCGGCACGGCCGGGGCCGGTGCACTGGACGCGGCGAACACCAGCGAGCTACCGGCATCGGGCGTCGTCCCGGGTACCGCGACCGGTACCGACAACCCACCGAACATCAGCCCGTTGTCGGTCACTGGCGGTGCCAGCGGCGGATCGAAGACGAAGTCCGGCAGGGCGGCAGCCACACTGCCGGCGGCGGGCGCGGCCGTGCTCACATCGATGTCGACGTGGCCGGGCTGCAATGGCATCACCTGCAGGTCTACCGCCTCGCGCTCGACCGCTTGCACGCCCTGCGGCGCCTCGTCGATCGCGGCGCGCTCCGGCAGCGGCCAGTAGCGCAGCGCTTCCAGGCTGCTGCGGGTGATCTCCAGAATGTCCTCACGGCCCGGACGACGATCACGCAGGGCTTCGAGGTAGTACTCCAGGCTGGCCATGGCGTCGGCGAGCGTATCCAGCTGGCGCCCGCTGGGCACACGCCGGCGACCGATCAGCTCGGCGTCGATGTACTGCTGCACGCCGCGCAGGTAGTCGGCGGCAGTCCCCAGGTCGAGCATCCGCAGTGCACCGGCGACGTCGCCGAGCAGGCGCGGCACGTCCTGCAGTTCCGCGTGGTTCCAGCTGGTTTCGATGAACGCGACAAAGTGCTCGCGGGCCGCAGCGAAATTGGCGATGGCCTCGTGTGCCAGCACCTCGACGGTACGGCGGTTTTCCACGGCGGCAGGGTCATCCTCGCCGCTGCCATCCGCACCCAGATGGGCAACCTGGTCATCCAGCGACGCATCGACGTAGAGCAGCGCGCCGGCGATGTCCAGCAACAGGTTCTCGTCGATCTGCTGGCGGCCCTCGACCACGCCGCGCAGTGCGTCGCGCTGCTGCACGACCACGCCGCGGGCCACGCCCAGGCCCATCATGCCCAGCGTATCGGCCACGGCCCCCAGTTCGTCGGCCTGCGTCTGCAGCTGTTCTGCTGCACCGCCGGTGCGCAGATGCAGGTCCAGCGCATCCTTGATGCGCAGCAGCTCTTCCTTCACCGCGCTGCCGACCGTATCGAGCAGTTCGCGGTTGCGCCCGCTCAGGCTGCCGCGCGCATGGTCGAGCTCGGCTTCGGTGGCGGTGACGCTGTCGGGAGCGAACGCGAACAGGACACTCTCGTTGATGCCGGCCGCACCGCGCGCGGCGCGGATGTCATTGAGCAGCGGCAGCAGCACGATCGGAATGTCGCGGTGGCCGTTCTGCAGGCGCTCCAGATAGTCGGGCAGCAGCACGCTGCCGCGCATCAGCGTGGCGCAGGCCTCGTCACGATCAGACGCCTGGCCGCTGCCGATCGCATTGGCGAGCTGCTCCAGCTCCTCGGCCACCATTGCCGGGGCGTACAGTTCGACCATGCGCAGGGTGCCCTGCACCTGGTGCAGGTGGCCGGCGCAGATACGCATGCGGCTGGCATCGGACGGATCCTCGGCGTAGTACTCGACCTCGTTGCGCACCTGGCGCAGGGTCTCGTCCAGCTCGGGCTTGACCCAACCCAGCGCTGCGTGGCTCATCGCATCGCGCAGAGTGCTCATTGACAGGCTCCGGTCGCCGCCGCGCGAAGGCCGCGCTGGATCTGGCGTGGGGAATGGAAATGCTTCATCGACGGGTTCCTTGCTCTTCGCCCTGCCCGCGTCACGCCGGCAGCTTGAAGTCGGCGACCGAACGACGCAGGTCGGCAGCCAGCTGCGCGAGGTGGCCGATCGACTCCGCGGTCTGTCCGGCACCCTGTGAGGTCTGGCCGGTGATCTGGCGGATCACGCCCATCGTGCGGGTGATGTCCGACGCGGCTGCGGACTGCTGCTGGGCCGCGATGGAGATGTTCTTGATGAGGGTGTTCAGTGCATTGGACACGCGCTCGATCTCGGTCAGTGCCGTGCCGGCGTCTTCGGCCAGACGTGCACCGGACACCACTTCAGCGGTGGTCTGCTCCATCGAGGTGACGGCCTCGTTGGTATCGGCCTGGATGGCCTGCACCAGGTTCTCGATACGGCGCGTGGCGCCCGATGTGCGCTCTGCCAGGCGCTGCACTTCGTCGGCCACGACCGCGAAGCCGCGGCCCGCTTCGCCCGCCGACGCGGCCTGCACCGCTGCATTCAATGCCAGGATGTTGGTCTGTTCGGAAATGTCGTTGATCAGTTCCACGATCGAGCCGATCTCCTGCGACGACTCACCCAGGCGCTTGATGCGCTTGGAAGTTTCCTGGATCTGGTCGCGGATCTGGTCCATGCCCTGGATGGTCTCGCGGACCACGCCGGCCCCCTCGGCGGCAATCACCACCGAGCGCTGTGCCACGTCGGCCGATTCGGCCGAGTTGCGCGAAACCTGCTCGATGCTCGCTGCGATTTCGCCGATGCGGTCCGAGGCCGAGGTGATCTGGTTGGCCTGGTGGCCGGCTGCTTCTGCCAGCTGCATGGCCGTCGCCTGGGTTTCCTGGGTGGACAGCGCGACCTTGGCCGAGGTGTCGTTGATGGTCGTCACCAGGTGGCGCAGCTCGTCGACGGCGTAGTTGATCGCGTCGGCGATGGCGCCAGTCATGTCCTCGGTCACCGACGCCTTGACGGTCAGGTCGCCCTCGCCCAGCGAGGAGATTTCGTCCAGCAGGCGCATGATCGCCTGCTGGTTGCGGCTGTTGAACTCCACCTGGGTCTGGTAGCGCAGCTCCTGCTCACGCGAGCGGCTGCGCACGTTGGTGGAGACGAAACCGATGATCGCGATCAGCGACAGCGCACCGGACGCTACACCGATCCAGAAGTTCGGGAACAGGCGGGTATCGGACACCGAGCCGAACGAAGAGAAGGCTTCGAACAGCTTGCGGCTGTCATCCAGCATGTGCGCCGAGCCCTGGCCCAGCGCGGTGGCCGCCGACTGCGCGGCGAAAAGCTGGCGCGAGCTGGCCAGGATCGCATCGGCATCGGCCTTCATCGCCTGCCACTGGGTGTGCGACTGCTCCAGCGCGGCCACGGCGGCCGGGCCACGCACTGCGGTGATGCCCAGTTCCTCGTTGCCGTTGCGCAGGCCGTCGAGCACCTGCGAGAACACGGTGATGTCACGCGCCAGTGCGTCGCCCGCGGCGGCCGCCGAAGAGCCGCCCGCACGCATTTCGGTGACCCGTCGGGCCATCGAGCCGGCCACCACGACCTGCTGCAGCGCGCTGTATACCTGCGCGGCCGGCGCACCCGAAGCCGACATCGCGCGCACCACCTCGTTCAGCTGCGCCTGCAGCCCCGGCACCGCGCCAGTGAAGTTGTTGGCATTGCCGGCCAGGGCCAGCACCGCCGGCTCGCTGGCAACCAGCTGCCCGGCATGCTTGCCCAGCGGCGCCCAGGTTTCACCCAGCGTCGAGATCGCCCGCGACACGCCCGGTTCCTTGCCGTAGCGCCCCTGCAGCGTCGAGACATTCTGTTCGATCGCGTTGCGGGTGGCCTTGAAGGCAGTGAACGCCTGGGCATTGCCGCCCACCGCGTCACGCCCCTGGTTGGCCAGCTGCTGCGACAGCACCTGCAGGTCCGCGGCCTTGGAACCGGCATCGGCCAGGCGGCTGCCCTGCCAGGTCGCCACGCCGGTATTGACGCCGAACAGGATCATCGATGCCAGCAGCAGGGCCAGCCAGAGGTTGCTGCCGCCCAGCCGAAGCTTGCCGGTCTTGGTGGCGTCCGAAGCAGTACTCATCGTTCAACCTCGATCTTCAGTGCAGGGGGCGATGCCCGGCCTCAGGCCGCGGCTTGCCGGAATTCAGGAGTGCGCGACAGCAGCGAGAGCGAGAACACGCCCCAGTCCTGGCCGTCAGCATGGAAACCGCGCTCGACGAAGTGCCCGTAACGACCCTCGGCCAGGCTGCCGGCCTCGATCTGCTGGTCGGCTTCGAAGCTGCGCTGGCCGAACAGTTCGTCGATGGTCAGTGCGACGTCACCGCCGGCCTGGCGCATGATCAGCACGCGCTGCCCTTCCTGCTGCACGGTGCGTGTGCCTTCCAGGAAGTACTTCAGGTCGACCACCGGGAACAGGTTGCCGCGCAGGTTGCCCACGCCCAGCAGCCAGGGCTGCGCGCAGGGCACGGGCGTGACCGGCGGCATCGGCACGATCTCCACCACTTCGCGGAAATCGGACACCAGCCGGCGCTGGCCGACGCGATAGCCGACGCCTCGCCACAGGTCCTGGACGAATTGCCGGCCCGGCAGCTGCACCGCATGGGCCAGGCTGCGCCGTTCGTAGGCTTCGAGAATGTCGAAAGGCGAGCGCATCAGGCCACCAGTTCGTTGATCCGCGCGATCAGTTCATCCTCGCGCGGCGGCTTGACGATGTAGTCGGCCGCACCCTGGCGCAGCCCCCACGCCTTGTCGGTCTCCATCGCCTTGGTACTGACGATGATGACCGGGATGTGCCGGGTCGCGGCGTCGCGGGCCATCGCCCGGGTGGCCTGGAAACCGCTCATGCCCGGCAGGACCACGTCCATCAGCACCAGCTGCGGCACCTGGTCGCGGACAAGCTGCAGGCCATCCTCGGCGTTGTCCGCTTCCAGCACCTCGTGGCCGGCACGGCGCAGCCACTGGGTGAACACCGCGCGGTCGGTCGGTGAATCCTCGATCAGGACGATACGAGCCATTGTGCCTTTCCCCCCTGGTCAGGCGTTGACGTATGTGCGGATGGCACCCAGCAGTTCTTCGCGCGTAAAAGGCTTGGTCAGGTACTGCTCCGACCCGACGATGCGCCCCCGCGCCTTGTCGAACAGGCCATCCTTGGACGACAGCATGATCACCGGGGTCGCCTTGAACAGCTGGTTTCCCTTGATCAGCGCGCAGGTCTGATAGCCATCCAGACGCGGCATCATGATGTCGACGAAGATGATCTGCGGTTGCTGGTCGGCAATCTTCGCCAGCGCTTCAAAGCCGTCGGTGGCGGTGACCACCTCGCAGCCTTCGCGCTTGAGCAGCGTTTCCGCAGTCCTGCGGATGGTCTTCGAATCATCGATGACCATCACCCGGAGTCCTGCGAGTTCCCCGCCCGCAGTCGTGTTTTCAGTCATTGCCTATCCCCAAGCGCACGGCCCGGTCTCAGGCGGGGGCCGCTACGAAAGCGTATCTATATCGCACTTTCCGCGCCCGCTTCAAGGCCGGCCCATCACGCGGGCCGTGCTACCGGGCTGAACGTGACGGGGTTCGCATACGGTGCGCGGCCCGGGGGACGGACGCAGCGTTGCATCGCCGCGGGGAGGCGCACGGCGGGCGTTGCCGCTACCATCAACGCCTTGCCTGACAGGTGCGCCCATGCCGTTGAACGTCATCGTGGTGATGGACCCCATCGCCCACATCAAGATCGCCAAGGACACCACCTTCGCCATGCTGCTGGAAGCCCAGCGCCGCGGCCATGCCCTGCACTACGTGCGGCCGGGCGGACTGGCCCTGGAAGGTGGCGTGGCGGTGGCCCAGACCGCCCCGCTGCGGGTCCGCGACGACCCCGCCGGCTGGTACGAGCTGGGCGGGTTCACCCGCACCGAGTTCGGTCCCGGCCAGATCGTGCTGATGCGCAAGGATCCGCCGGTCGATGCCGAATACGTCTACGACACCCAGGTGCTGGACGTGGCCGCTGCGGCCGGCGCCTGCGTGGTCAACAATCCGCAGGGCCTGCGCGACTACAACGAGAAACTGGCCGCGCTGCTGTTCCCGCAGTGCTGTCCGCCGACCCTGGTCAGCCGCGACGCCAAGGCCTTGAAGGCCTTCGCACTGGAACATGGGCAGGCCGTGCTGAAGCCCCTGGATGGCATGGGAGGGCGCTCGATCTTCCGCAGCGGCCAGGGCGACCCGAACCTGAACGTGATTCTGGAAACGTTGACCGATGGCGGACGCAGGCTGGCGCTGGCACAGAAGTTCATCCCGGACATCAGTGCCGGCGACAAGCGCATCCTGCTGATTGACGGCGAGCCGGTCGACTACTGCCTGGCGCGCATTCCGCAGGGCGACGAGTTCCGCGGCAACCTGGCCGCTGGCGGGCGCGGCGAAGGCCGTCCGCTGAGCGAGCGCGACCGCTGGATCGCCGCGCAGGTGGGACCGGAAATGAAGCGCCGCGGCATGCGCTTCGTTGGCCTGGATGTGATCGGCGACTACCTGACCGAAGTCAACGTCACCAGCCCCACCTGCGTGCGCGAACTGGACGCGCAGTACGGCCTGAACATCGCCGGCACGCTGTTCGACGCGCTCGAGGCCGGCCTGCGCTGATGCCCGCCGCACCCGCCGTCCTGCCACCGCCGCCGCGCGAAGCGCAGCGGCTGGGTGCCACCCTCACCCTGTCGGTGCTGGTCCACGTCCTGCTGATCCTGGGGGTGGGTTTCGCCGTGAAGGGCGAGGCCCCACTGGTGCCCACGCTGGAAGTGATCTTCAGCCAGACCCGCACCGCGCTGACGCCGAAGCAGGCGGACTTCCTGGCCGCCGCCAGCCAGGAAGGCGGCGGTGACCACGACCGCGCGCAGCGTCCGCGCGACAACCAGGCCGGGATCGTGCCGCAGGCCCAGGCCGGGGTCAGCCCGGTGCCACAGCAGCAGCAATCCGCAGCGCCCGTGCCACCGCCGCAGGCCCGCGTGGTCAGCAGCCGCAATGGCCAGGACACGGTGGCACGTGCGCAGGCCCAGCCAACGCCACTGGAACCGGTGCCGGACGCACCGATGACCGCACGCGAGCAGCGCGATGCGGAGATGGCGCGGCTGGCAGCCGAGGTCCACCTGCGCTCGGCGCAGTACGCCAAGCGACCGAACCGCAAATTCGTCTCGGCCAGCACGCGCGAATATGCCTATGCCAATTACCTGCGCGCCTGGGTCGACCGCGCCGAGCAGGTGGGCAACCTGAACTATCCGGACGAGGCACGGCAACGCCGTCTCGGCGGCCAGGTGGTCATCAGCGTTGGCGTGCGTCGCGATGGCAGTGTGGAAAGCAGCCGCATCCTGCGTTCAAGCGGAACACCGCTGCTGGATGAGGCCGCGCTGCGGGTGGTGACGCTGGCACAGCCGTTCCCGCCGCTGCCGCGTACCGAGGAGGGAAGCGACATCCTGCTGGTCACCCGCAGGTGGGTGTTCGTGCCCGGGGGCGAAGGGCGCGACCACGGTTTGGGGGGTGTTGCCGGGGCCGGGGGCCCGGGACCCGCTGAAGGCAACGGCAACAGCAACGTCAACAGCAAAAGCAAAAGCAAAAGCAAAAGCGGCGGTCAGTGTAGTGACGCCTGGCGGGGCGGTGCCGGGCGGCGGGGACGCCGCAAGTACGTCCGTGTAGGCTTAGCCGCGGCATCCATGCCGCGGATACCCCGCCACCCGACACCGCCCCGCCTCTGACAGATCCCGGCCCCTCTCAGCCGTTGGCCTTCGCCTTGGCCTCGCGCGCGGCCTGCTGCTCGACCAGGGTCAAGGCCACGTTGTCGCGCAGGTAGGCCGGTTCCACCCTCTCCGGCGCGATGCCCTCGCCACGTGCCAAGGCCGGCACCGCCAACGCCAGCACGTCCGATGCCCGCGGCAGCGCCGCGGCGTCGAACCCCCGCAGGCCCGCCCCCAGCTGCGTGACCAGCGCGCCCTCGGCCGCACCGAATCCAGTGCCGACACCGAACACCGACAGATCGTCCGGCAACGCTACTGCGGCCGGTGCGCACACCCGCTCTGCATCGCACGGCATCGGCAGGCCGTCCACGCGCTCGAAACGCGCGACGTAGAGTTCGCCCATCCGTGCATCGATCGCCGACAGGATCTGCCTTTCTTCTGCCGGCGCACGCAGCGCCAGCACCTGCAGGGTCGATACCGGCAGCAGCGGACGGTCCAACGCCAGTGCGATGCCCTGGGCAAGGGCGATCGCCAGGCGCACCCCGGTGAAGGCACCCGGACCACGACTGAGTGCGATGCCATCGAGCTGGCGGCGGCTGATACCGGCCTCGGCCAGCAGCGCGTCGGCCCACGGCAGGCTCAGCTCGGCATGCCGACGCGGGGCGATCTCGAAGCGTTCCAGGACCTGCCCGTCTACGTGCAGGGCAACGGAACAGGCTTCGGTGGCGGTTTCAAAGGCGAGCAGTTTCATCGGGTCGGATCAGAACAGGGGGAACGTGCCACCCGGGGCGGGGTGCGTGGCCGCCACAGGGGCGTCCGGCGCTCCAGCATCGGTCGCGGGATGCCATTGTGGCGCAAAGAAGGACTGCACATCGGCCAGACTGCGGGTCCGGCGGAAAGGTGGCAGCGAATCGAGGAAGATCCGGCCATAGCCACGGTTGAGCAGCCGCGGGTCGCACAGCACCAGCACGCCGCGATCGCTCTCACTGCGGATCAGCCGGCCGACGCCCTGCTTCAGCGCGATCACGGCCTGCGGCAGCTGCTCGTCGCGGAACGGATTGCCCCCCTGGCTGCGGATCGCCTCCAGCCGCGCCTCGTAGACCGGATCGTCCGGCGCGGCAAAGGGCAGCTTGTCGATCACCACGACGCTCAATGCTTCGCCGACCACGTCCACCCCTTCGCGGAAACTGGCCGAGCCCAGCAGCACGCCGTTGCCGGAATCGCGGAACTGCTGCAGCAAGGTGGCGCGTGGCGCCTCGCCCTGCACGAACAGCGGCCACGGCCCATCGCGCAGCGCCTCGGCCGCTTCGCGCAGGGCCCGGTGCGAGGCGAACAGCAGGAATGCACGGCCCTGCGAGGCCTGCAGCACCGGCCGCAGGACCTGGATGAGCGAGGTGCCGAACCCCCGCGCGGCGGGATCGGGCAGGCCTTCGGGCAGGTAGCACAGTGCCTGCTCGGGCCAGTTGAATGGACTGGACTGGACCAGTGTCTGCGGATCATCCAGGCCGAGCCGGCGGGCGATGTGATCGAAGCCACCACCGACGGTCAGCGTCGCCGACGTGAAGATCCATGCGGCACGACTGCGCTCGCGATGCTCACGCAGCGGACCGGACACATCCATCGGCGTGCGCTGGCAGCGGAATCCGCGCGGGGTAAGCTCGTACCAGAGCACATCGGCGCTCGCCGCCTGCGCAGGGTCGGCATCGAAATCAAGCGCCGGTTCGTCATCGCCCAGCCAGCGCCCCAGACGCGATACCGCCTCGCGCGCACGTGCGTGGCAGGCATCGAGGCCTGCGGCGGCTTCGCGCAGCGGCTGCAGCGCCTGCTCCAGACTCACCAGACCGGTCATCACCGCATCAAAGCCATCGCGCACCTGCGGCATCGCCAGTGCGCGCCACTGCGTGCCGCGGGATGGCAGGCCATCCATTGCCGAGCGCAGCGCACGCAGTGCCTCCTGCAGCTGATCGACCGGCGCCTGCAGCGCTGACTGTGCGCCACCGACACCACGCGCCTCGGCCAGACAGTCCCGGCCCAGCTCCTGCCAGGGTCGCATGCCGAAGCCCTCACCGAAGAACTGCGCTGCCAGTTCAGGCAACTGGTGCGCCTCATCGATGACGAAGGCCTGTGCGCCCGGCAGCAGCTCTCCGAAGCCCTCCTGCTTCAGCGCAAGATCGGCCAGCAGAAGATGATGGTTGACCACCACCACATCCGCAGCCTGTGCGCGTTGCCGCGCGCGCACCACGAAGCAGTCATCCCAGAACGGACACTCGGTGCCCAGGCAGTTGTCGACGGTGGAGGTAACCATCGGCAGCAAGGGTGAGTCATCGGCCAGGCCTTCCAGTTCCGCGATGTCGCCATGTTCGGAACGACCGGACCAGGCCAGGATGCGCTGGAACTGCGCCGCCTGCTCCGGGCTGGAGAAGCGTGGCTCGCCACGCGCCTGCTGCAGGCGGTAACGGCACAGGTAATTGCTACGCCCCTTCAGCAGCGCGCTGCGCAGGCCGACCCCCAGTGCCTGGCGCACGCGTGGCAGGTCGCGATGGTAGAGCTGGTCCTGCAATGCACGGGTACCGGTGGAAATGATCGTACGCAGGCCGGACAACAGCACCGGCACCAGGTAGGCGAAGGTCTTGCCGGTGCCGGTGCCGGCCTCGGCCAGCAGCAGGTCGCGCTGCTGCAGCGCATCGGCGATGGCCTCGGTCAGGCGCAGTTGTGCCGGACGCGGGACGAAGGCATCCAGGTGCGAGGCAAGCGCGCCGCCTGCGCTGAGTGCTTCGCGGCTGGCGTGGACAAGGTCGGACATCAGACGGAAAGGATACCGGGCCGGGCGCTGCCCGGCACCCGTTTGTAGCGTCGAGCTTGCTCGACTGAACTGGAAGGGGTGCTGGCCGGGTTGTGGTGGAAGAACGGGGGGGAACCCAAAGCCGCGCGCCGGCGGCGGGTTTTAATTTTGGTTTAGACCCCAGGCCCCGCGCCAGGGTTGAAGGCCGCCG